>CAMWNA010000026.1 GCA_947175515.1 uncultured Clostridia bacterium
CGTATACGAACTGTACGAGATTACCTATTTCAAAAGAAACGCCGTATACGGTTTGTCGCTTATGCTTTTCAACGAATTTCGGAAAAAATTCAACAACCGCCTCACGGAATAATGCGTTGAATTGAGCTACAACTTCCGGCGTCAACGAACTTCCCGTGTCGTCTTTTTTGTACTGATTTAACAATTGCTTTGCAATCTGCTCGTCCGTCATAGTGTTTACTCCTTGTCGTTCGATTTTGAGTTAAAAATCAACAGTCAATCTTCCATATCGGAAAACGGGATTTTTCCGTGGAGCTCGATAGCGTAGCGCCCCGTCGGTTTCCCGTCGGGTCCTACTTCCATAAGTCGAAGTGAATTCATTTGGGAAAAATCCATTTCGTCAAATACGTCTGCGCATTCCGCAGACTCTTGGTCGCCGAGTTGGTACAAAATGCACTCGACTGCTTCCTGTATTCTTTCAAACGCAAACTTTTCTATGCTTTTTATAGAAGCGCCTTCTTTTATCAGCGCGGATACTTCGGGAAATCTTTCGTCAAGCTCGCCTTGCTCTTGATATTTTTTTATCATATCCGCAAAACCGCCCCTGTGAAATTCAAGGTGGTCGCTAATGGGCTTCAAAAAACGGAAAGAAGCCAGAACCGCCCAAACGTCGCTTTCTTGCTTCAATTCCCAGTTCGCCCATTCTCTTTGCAGACCGAATTTTTTCATTACGTTCAACTTTTCTTCAAAAGTCATTTCTTTATCTTTCATATTAAGCTCCTAAAAGATTCCGTATTAGTATGCATTATTATACTATAAATCAACGCCGGTTGCAAGGGCGTGTAGGTCTTTGTTCAGCAATAAGCTTATTGTTTTGTAATTCAGTAATATAAAAGGCACCCAATTTGTACCGTTTGGGTTCAAATTGGGTGCTTGTGGCGGAGAGAGAGGGATTCGAACCCCCGGATAGTTGCCCATCAACGGTTTTCAAGACCGCCGCATTCGACCACTCTGCCATCTCTCCGTAATTATTAAGTTGTCGTTTGTGGAGTGGTAGGAGGCAGACATCTGACATCAGACATATCGGATATGCTAAGCATATTGCTCTGCCGTCGCTCCTACAATTTAAATATATGCACTATGCATTTAACGGGTTATATTCTAACAAAAAGCTAAGGAATTGTCAATTAAAACGCGCGTCGATTTTGTCGGCGCGCGAATATTTTGCAATGAGACTTCAAACGGAAGTAATTATATTAAGTAACTCAAAACAGAACAAAAAATTTTACAGTACTTTACAGTTGCACTCAACGCCGTTTAGCGCGCTCGCTTTTCCGCCTTCTCATAAGCTTCTTTTTTGCCGTTAAGGCTTTTTTGCTTTTTTTGAATTGCTTGTATTCAACCGAAGCAACCGTAGCAAGATAAATTTTCTTTGCTCCTGCCGACAACAACCTTTTTGCCATTGCTTCGCAGGTTGCGCCTGTTGTCAGAACGTCGTCAACAATAAGTACGGATTTCCCCTTTATTTCTTCGCGTTTTGCAACCTTAAAGCAACCCTCAAGGTTTGCAATTCTTTCCTTTTTGGTCAAAGTCTTTTGTTCAGGCGTGTCGGCCGTCTTGATAACCGCATCTTTCAGCCACGGCACTCCGATTTTTTCCGAAAGGCTTTCCGCAAGCAGCTTCGCCTGATTATACCCACGCCGGTTAACCGCTTTCTTCGTCATAGGCACGTAAACTATGCAATCGAAAGAAGAAGGGAAGTCTTTCAGCTTTGAAGCCATAAGAGAAGCGAAATGCTCCTTAAGATATCCGTTCCCGTTCTTGAATTTAAGAACCAGCGCAACTCCGCCGTCTTCATAAACGATAGGTGATACCGCCTTTTTAAATTTCGGCAAATCCGCTTTGCATTCAAGACAGATTTCTGGCCGAACGGTCTTTCTTCCGCAAACGGGACAAACTGCTTTATCGTTAAAAGTCACCGTCTTTAAACAGTCCTTGCAAAGCCGCCCTTCAAAAATTTCAATTCCGCAAATATCGCAGGTAAACTTTTCAGGAAAGAACGTCTCGGCAGCCGCCTTAAAAAATTTTTTGAAACCCTGTTTAATTCCCGTAGTGTTCATAACGGCGTACGCTCTATTTAAGGTATTTTTTCAAATCGTTTGCCTTGTCAACTCTTTCCCAAGGCAGACCGGCTTTTCCGAAATGTCCGTAAGCCGCCGTCTGTGAATAGATTGGCGCGCGCAGGCCCAACTTTGCAATAATGGAGTAGGGGCGCAGGTCGAATTCCTTAACTACTATATCCGCAATTTCTCCGTCTGCAAGCTTACCCGTGCCGTAAGTGTTTATGAAAACCGAAACCGGATTTGAAACGCCTATCGCATACGCAACCTGCAATTCAACCTCGTCCGCAAGCCCTGCAGCAACGAGATTTTTGCAGACATATCTCGCCATATACGCCGCAGAACGGTCAACCTTGGTGGGGTCCTTGCCCGAAAAGGCTCCGCCCCCGTGCGCGCACCTTCCTCCGTAAGTGTCAACTATAATCTTTCTTCCGGTAAGTCCGCTGTCGCCCTCGGGTCCGCCGATTTCAAACCTGCCCGTAGGGTTAATGAAATATTTCGTGTTTTTATCTAAAAGCTTTTCGGGAATAACGCTTGCAACGTGTTTTAATATATCTTCTTTCAAAACGCTTTGCGAAACCTTCTCATCGTGCTGTGCGGAAATGACTACGGTATCCACGCGTACAGGTAAATTGCCATCGTACTCAACCGTGATCTGCGTCTTTCCGTCGGGGCGCAGATAGGGGAGAGTTCCGTTTTTTCTCACTTCCTCAAGCCTTAGCGCAAGCTTGTGCGCAAGCGAAACGGGCAGGGGCATAAGCTCCTCGGTTTCACGGCATGCGTACCCGAACATCATTCCTTGGTCGCCTGCGCCTATTAAATCTTCAATGCCGCCGCCGGCTTTATTTTCAACCGAGCTGTCAACACCCATAGCAATATCTGGGCTTTGACTGTGCACGGCAACGGTTATATTGCACTTATCGTACGCGAACGTTCCGAAGTCGTAGCCGATTTCCTTAATGGTGCGGCGTGCAATTTCTTCGTAATCGACCTTTGCGGACGTTGTAACCTCGCCCATAATCAAAAGCCTGTCATACGCCGCGCAGCACTCAATAGCGCACCGCGCGTTTTTATCCTGCCTGTAAATTTCGTCTACGCACGTGTCTGAAATTCTGTCGCACAGCTTGTCGGGGTGACCTTCCGTAACGCTTTCGCTCGTAAATAATTTTCTCATATGTTTAACCTCTTATTTTTTTATACAATGATAAATATTCGCAGTCTTTATATCCCAACGACTTATAAAGCTTAACAGCCCTCACGTTTTCCTTTTCGTATTCCAGTCTTATAAAATCATAGCCGTCGCCGTTTTCTATGAATGCGAAAAACTCTTTCCCCAGCCCTTTTTGGCGGTACTCCGGTTTTATATACAGCTCGTCTATCCATAAAAGCCGACCGCACGCCTCCTGCGAAGCCGAAAGGCAGCAAACGGAATACCCCGCAATCTCGCCTCCGCACTCTATAATAAACGCCTTGACGATTTCACCCGAAAGTATCTCATTCCAGAATTTTTCACGTCCGCCGTCATTTATTACCGAATTTGTAACACCTGCCGAATAGAACTCGCGCGACATCTCGAAATAGCTTTGCTTGTCCTCGGCGGTCATTGCTCGAACCATAAACACTCTCCGTATCAAATATAATTAAACCCCTGTCTTAACGCTAAGACAGGGGTAAGTTGCGGATATATTCCCATAGCCTCGGCGTTAGCACCTTGCAAAGCAGGTTGCTGTGTGGTCGACGGGCCGTTCCCTCGCACACTCTTTATAGGTTTACAGGCATTATAACACCGTATAAAAATATTGTCAAACAAAAGTTGCCTTTTATTGCCCGAAACGCTATAATATGCGTATGAACTGTAAGGCTTGTCCCGTTGCGTGCGGCGCGGACAGAAAACAAAACTTTGGCGCGTGCGGAGTAAAGGGAGTGAAGATTGCAAAATATTATCTTCACCCGTTTGAAGAACCGCCGGTCTCTTTCAAAAACGGCAGCGGCTGCATATTCTTTTGCGGCTGTTCGTTGAAGTGCGTATTCTGCCAGAATTTCGAGCTTTCGCGCAACACGCGCGGCAAGGAAATTTCAATAGAAGAGCTATCGCAAATTTTCAAGGAGCTGGAAAGCCTCGGCGCGGAAAATATAAACCTCGTCAACCCCACGCATTACGTAAACGAAATCGCGGCGGCGTTGAAGCTTTACCGTCCGGAAATTCCTATCGTCTGGAACTCCCACGGCTACGAAACGTTGGAAAGCTTAAAGAAGGCGGACGAGTTCACGGATATTTATCTGCCCGACTTAAAGTTTATAGACGAAGCGCTTTCTGCGCGTTATACCGCACGCAAGGACTACGCAAAGCACGCCCTGCCGGCAATAGAATTTATGGCGCGGAAACCTTTAAAAATGCGTAACGACGGCAAAATGCTTTCAGGCTGTATTGTACGCCATTTAATACTTCCCCTAGCCGCATACGATTCTGTAAACGTCGTAAAATTTGTTTCGGGTTTGCCCGAAAGCGTGTATTTCAGTTTAATGAGCCAGTATACGCCTTTCGGCGAAATCGAAAAATATAAGGAACTGCAGCGCGGCATAACCAAACGCGAATACGAAAGAGTGCTTTACGCCGTTGAAGAATGCGGTCTTAAAAACGTTTTTCTTCAGGATATGCAAAGCGCGGACAGAACATATATACCCCAATGGGACTATTAAAATCTTCTGCGGAAATCTGTACGCAAAATTTTAAAGCAATTGAACAATTATGTTAATTTCACTTGACGGCGCGGCTTTCGGCTACGGCGACAACTTAATATTTAAAGACGTTTCATTTTCTTTGAACGAGGGTGAGCGAGCAGGGCTTATCGGCGCCAACGGCGAGGGCAAGACCACGCTTATAAAACTTATTTTAGGCGAGCTTGAAGCCGACGCCGGCACGGTATTTAAAAAGAACGGGCTTAAAATCGGCTACCTTGAACAAAACGGCGGATACGTAAGCGGCAACACCGTTTATAAGGAAATGCTCGCCGTTTTCAAACAGGATTTCGACGCTATAGAAAAGCTTTCCGCGCTGTCGTCGCAGCTTTCCGTTACCGACGTTAAAAGCCGTGAATATGCTGCGCTGTGCGCAAAAATCGAAAGCCTTGAAAAATTCGTATCCGCACGCGACGGATACAATGCGGAAGTAAAAATCAAAACGGTTTTAAACGGCTTGGGCTTTGCAGATATGTACGGTAGGATTATCGACACGATGTCCGGCGGCGAAAAAACGCGCTTGAAGCTTGCGCGCCTTCTTTTGGAAGAGCCAGACCTTTTAATTTTGGACGAGCCGACAAACCACTTGGATATTTCCACGCTGTTCTGGCTTGAAGAATACCTGCAAACTTTCAAGGGCGGTATATTCGTTGTATCGCACGACAGGTATTTTTTAGACAGGGTCGTTACCAGAATTTTAGAAATAGAAAACAAAAAGCTTCTGTCATTTACTGGCAATTACTCCAAGTATAAAACTTTAAAAGCCGAGCTTGTTGCAAGGCAGCTTAAGGAATACGAAGCGCAGCAGGAGGAAAGGGCAAAACTTCAAGACTACGTCGACAGAAATCTGGTTCGCGCTTCAACCACAAAAATGGCGCAAAGCCGCCGCCGTCAGCTAGAAAAAATGGAGCTTGTGGAAAAGCCTTTCACGCCGCGCAGACCGCCCGCCTTTAAATTCGAATACGATACGCAGCCCTATGAAAACGTTCTGGAAATAAAGGGGCTGGATTTAACGCGCGAAGATAAGCTGTTGATAAAGGGCGCAAACCTAAAAATTACGCGCGGCGTAAAAGTTGCAATCGTCGGCGAAAACGGCACGGGCAAAAGCTCGCTTTTAAAGGAAGTGTTAAAGGGCAATCCCAAAATTTTAGTTGGACGCTTTGTAAAATTCGCTTATTATGATCAGGAATTTATAAACCTCGATTCCGAAAATACTGTGCTTGCCGAGCTTTGGGAAAGACACGTCGGCTATACCCAAACCGAGGCGCGCAGCGCCCTTGCGCGTTGCGGCTTGTTTGCCGAGGATATGCAAAAGCCCGTAAAGGCGTTATCGGGCGGCGAACGCGCCAAGCTTGCACTGTGCGTTCTGGAATGCGAACGCGGCAACGTCCTTTTGTTGGACGAGCCTACAAACCACCTCGATTTACCCGCGCGCGAAGGACTTGAACAAGCGCTTAAAAATTTTGACGGTACTCTCGTTTTCGTTTCGCACGACAGATATTTCATTTCCGCGCTTGCGGACGCGGTCGCGGAAATTTCGGACGGCTCGCTCAGCTATTTTGAGGGCGGTTACGAAAATTACGCCGAACGTAAAACCGAAGCCGAACGCAAAGCGCGCGAAGCGGTAGCGGCTGAAAAACTTAAAGCCGTGAATGCGGAAAGGGAAAGCTCCTACCGCGGCAAAAAGGAACGCGCCGAAGCCGAAAGGAAAAAGCAGCTTGCCAAGGAACTGGAAAAACAAATTTACGCATTGGAGAGCGAGGAGGAGCAGATTAACGCTCAGCTTATCCTGCCGGAAGTTGCCGCGGACTATAAACAAGTTGCCGTGCTTTTGGCAAAGCTGGAAGGAATAAAATTACAGCTCGACGCTCTTTACAAACAATACGAAACCGTGATATAATACGCATATAAGAGGAAAATCTTTATGGAAGAAAATAAAAACGAAGAGGAAAAGGTAATCCGCCACACCATAAACGCGGAAGAAACCTTCACGCTTGCAAAGGACGTGTTCGACCTTCGCTGTGTAATTAAAAATATCTACAATAACCGCGCGGTTATAGCGCGCAGACTCAATATTCTGTCGCTATCCGTCAGCCTCGTGTTTACGCTGTTATACGTCGGCTATATGTTGGTTACGGGTCTTATTTCAAAGCTTGCGCTTCAAGCCGAAATAGCTCTGTACTGCCTTCTCGGCGTGTATGCGGCGCTGTTTGCCGTGCTTATAATTTTAACGGCGGTCGGCGCGGGCGCAAAAGCGAAAAATATCCGCAAAATCAATAAAACGCTTTCAGTGTTCAGAATATTGGTGAGAACGCTGTCGCTTGCATTGACGATAGTCGCGCTTGTTTTTGCCACTATGGGCGGAGACTTTGCCGCAAAAAATATTGCGCTCGACATAGTGCTTATAATCATTTCAATAATCTGCCTTATCGTTCAGGCGATACCGCTTTTGTTCGGCGGACTCGGCAAGCTTGCACGCTGGCTGTTATCCCCCGTAAAAATCAAACGCCGTTTTTCGGCGGTCGCGCTCGAATGGTACGAGCTTGCGGTTACAAACTCTTCTGACATAAAGTCGGTTAAACGCGTTTCAAAAAAGTATCACGACGAAATCGGCGTCTGCTTGGATAATTTACTTATTCCGGCTCTCGGCAGAAAATACGTTTCCGCGATAAAGTCCTCGGCAATTTTAAGCGTAACCGAGCGTCTTTCGGAAGAAGATAAACCCCTTGCGGAGGGAGTGCTGAAAAATATTTTTGCTTACGCAACCGAATGCGGCTACGTCACGTTCGACCCCTGCCGCGACCTGCACTTTGAAGGAAGTATAGAAGAGGAGGAAAAACCCAAAGGCGGCATCAAAGGCAAGCTTATGAATCTCGGCAAAAAATTAGGTAAATCTATGCTAGATAAGTACATAGATAAATCAACCTCTGATAATTAGTCATAAAAGATAACCCCGTGCACAGCGTGAAGCCGTGCACGGGTGTTTTTGTAATTAATTTTGCAGCCCGATTAAATAATCTGACGAAATTTCAAAAATATTACAAATTTTAATAATTATTTCAATACTGGGTTGCAGTTCTTCGCGTTCGTACTTACCGATTGTGCTTTGAGTGGTGCTAAGCATTTCAGCAAACTTTTTTTGTGTTAAATTCTTTTCTATTCGCAACTCTTTAATTCTTTGACCGTACATAATATAAATTTTAGTCAATTACGGAATATTATGCTTAATAAAGTCCGTTTTAGACTTTTATAATATCAATGAGGTGTGACTATGATTTCTAAACAAAAGTGTACTAATTGCAAACATTTTTCAAAACACTACGAAAAAACTTCAAATGACCGATTCGTTTATACCGGCGGAGGTAGTTGTAAAAATTATGATGTTCCTTGGCATGAAAGCTTCGCCAATATTATAGCGGAAACTGCTTGCAATAAGTGGGAGCAGGCTGAAACTCAGACAGTAGATTTGAATGAATGTATTGAAGATATCATAAAAACAATGAAACAACGACTTGATGATATATACGCATTAATTAGGACGGACGAACAAAACCCGGACGAATAAAAACAGAAGCCGCCGCATCAAAAATGCGGCGGCTCCTGTTTTTATTCAGTGATTATGCAACTTAAAATTCAAGACTCTTTTCAATATATGCGTCAAGCTCTTCGATTTTAATACGCACCTGCTGCATGCTGTCCCTGTCGCGCACGGTAACGCAGCCGTCCTCAAGCGTATCAAAGTCGACGGTAATGCAGTACGGCGTTCCTATTTCGTCCTGACGGCGGTAACGCTTGCCGATTGAACCAGTCACATCATATGTGACGGAAAACTTTTTCGCAAGGTTTCTGTAAATTTCGTCAGCCTTGTCGGAAAGTCCTTTCTGCAAAGGAAGCACTGCAGCTTTATAGGGCGCAAGGAAAGGGTGCAGCCTTAAAACAACCCTCACGTCGTTTTTCTCCGCGTCCAAAACTTCCTCGTCGTACGCGTCGGTAAGCAGTGCAAGCACGCACCTTTCCGCGCCGAGCGACGGCTCTATAACGTAAGGAATATATTTCTCGCCCGTCACGGGGTCGGTGTATTCCATATTTTCGCCGCTTTCCGTCTGGTGTTGCTTTAAGTCGTAATCAGTCCTGTCGGCAATACCCCACAGCTCGCCCCAGCCGAAAGCAAAGTTGTATTCAAAATCCGTCGTCGCCTTTGAGTAGAAGCAAAGCTCCTCGGGCGAATGGTCGCGTAGCTTTAGATTTTCTTCCTTCATTCCAAGTGAGAGGAGGAAGTTTTTGCAATAGTCCTTCCAGTATCGGAACCACTCCAAATCAGTGTCGGGCTTGCAGAAAAATTCAAGCTCCATCTGCTCGAATTCGCGCACGCGGAAAATAAAGTTCCCCGGCGTTATTTCGTTACGGAACGATTTGCCTACCTGACATATTCCGAACGGCACGCGTAGCCTTGACGAGCGCGCAACGTTTTTAAAGTTAACGAATATGCCCTGCGCCGTTTCGGGGCGGAGGTAAACGGTGTTCACGCTGTCCTCGGTAACTCCCTGAAAGGTTTTAAACATAAGGTTGAATTTTCTTATCGGAGTGAAGTCGCTTTTTCCGCATACGGGGCAGACGATTTTTTTATCGGCAATGAACGCTTCCAACGCGTCGTTGTCCATGCTTTCAACTTTTAAATCGAGCTTGTGTTTCTTGCAGTAATCTTCTACAAGGTTATCCGCACGGTGGCGCGATTTACAGCTTTTGCAGTCCATTAAAGGGTCGGAAAATCCGCCGAGATGTCCGGAAGCCTTCCACGTTCTGGGGTTCATAAGTATCGCGCAGTCAAGCCCCGTATTGTACGGCGTTTCCTGAACGAATTTTTTCCACCACGCTTTTTTAACGTTGTTCTTGAATTCAACGCCCAAAGGTCCGAAGTCCCACGTGTTGGCAAGTCCGCCGTATATTTCGCTTCCTGGGAATATAAACCCTCTGTTTTTGCACAGCGCCACAAGCTTTTCCATAGTGACGGCTCTCTTTTTCTCAGCCATAATTTTCTCCTTTGCGCACGCGACGTTTTCCGCGCGCTTAATCTGTCGGGTGAACTTTTTATTTATTTTATAAAAAAATACTTTTCAAGTCAAGTAATCTGCGCGCGTTTGCAGGGCGCGCACGTTAAAATTGGTAAAAAATAATTTTAAAAAATAGCCGTTTAAAAGATATACAATTTACCGCCGCATATGATATAATAAGCATATTAATAAACGGCGAAGAAGGTGAAAAATGCTCTCCGATATTGAAATTGCAGAAAGCTGCAAATTGCATGATATCCGTATAATCGCAAAAAAACTTAAAATAGGCGAGGACAAGCTTGAGCTTTACGGCAAGTACAAAGCCAAAATCGACTTGAAGGAAGTCAACCCTAAATCAAAGCTCGTACTCGTTACGGCAATTAACCCCACGGCAAGCGGCGAAGGGAAAACGACCGTATCCATAGGTCTTGCCGACGCTATGTCCAAAATAGGCAAAAGCGTTTGCCTTGCGTTAAGGGAGCCTTCCCTAGGCCCCGTGTTCGGCATTAAAGGCGGCGCGGCTGGTGGCGGTTACGCTCAGGTCGTACCTATGGCGGATATTAATTTACATTTCACGGGAGATTTACACGCAATCACCGCGGCAAATAATCTTCTTTGCGCAATGATTGACAATCACATACTCCGCGGCAACGCGCTCAATATTAAGGAGGTGACTTTCCGCCGCTGTATGGATATGAACGACCGCGCTTTAAGGGATATAACCTTAAACTGCGACGCCGGTGCAATGGCTAACTGCAAAAGCTTTAAAAGAGAAGAAAGCTTTGAAATTACCGCCGCAAGCGAAATTATGGCGATTCTCTGCCTTGCAACGGACCTTGCGGACTTGAAAAAGCGCATAGGCGATATAGTGGTTGGTATTGACGGCGAAGGCAAATTCGTCCGTGCAAGAAGCCTTAAAGCCGACGGCGCAATGGCAACCCTTTTAAAGGACGCCATAAAACCAAATATGGTGCAAACGCTGGAAGGCACTCCTGCAATAGTCCACGGCGGACCCTTTGCAAATATCGCGCACGGCTGTAACTCCGTCCGCGCAACCTACACGGCAATGACTCTTGCCGAATATACCGTAACGGAAGCAGGCTTCGGCGCTGACTTGGGCGCGGAAAAATTCCTTGATACCAAATGCAGAATTGCCGGTATCCAGCCTGACTGCGTAGTAATCGTCGCAACCGTCAAAGCCTTGAAGCTTCACGGTGGCGCGGATAAAGGCAGTCTTTCGGAAGAAAATCTCCCTGCGTTAAGGGCTGGACTTCCAAATCTTTTAAAACACGTTGAAAATATCGTCAACGTTTATAATAAACCCTGCGTAGTCGCAATGAACAGATTTATCACCGATACTCAGGCGGAAATCGACGAGGTCCTGAACGCCTGCGAAAACTCGGGCGCGAAAGCCGTTTTCTGCGACGTGTTCTTAAAGGGCGGCGAAGGGGGAAGAGAGCTTGCCGAAGAAGTAGTTAAGTGTTGCGCCGAAGAGAGCGAGCTGCACTTCGCTTACGATTTAAACGACGGCGTTGAAAAAAAGGTAAACGATATAGTCAAAAACGTTTACGGCGGCGACGGCGCGGAGTTTTCGGAACAAGCGAAAGAAAAATTGAAATCGCTTGAAAAGAACGGAATTTCGGGCTTACCGGTAATTATCGCAAAAACTCAGTATTCATTATCGGACGACGCTAAAAAGCTTTCCCGTCCTACGGGCTTTAAAATTAAAGTGAGGGATATAATATATAAAGGCGGCGCAGGCTTCATAGTCGCCGTTGCAGGCGAAATTATGCTTATGCCCGGTCTTTCCAAAACCCCTTCGGCGGAACACATCGACGTAGACGAAAACGGCAACATTACGGGTTTAAGTTAATTTTAAGGAGCTTGAAAAATGAGCTTTATGGAAGACCTTAGATTTGCCGCCGAGCAAGGCGATGCTGAAGCTCAGTCTTGTTTGGGTTTTTGTTACGAAACCGGCGACGGCGTCAAAAAAGATTATAAAAAGGCAATTTACTGGTACGTGAAAGCAGCGGAACAGGGTGATCCTGACGCGCAGTTTAATTTGGGACTTTGCTACAAAAACGGCAGGGGCGTTAAAAAATCGCACGACACCGCAGTGCTTTGGTGGGCTAAGGCAGCCGAGCAGGGCGACCCTGACGCACAGTATAATTTGGCGGGATGTTATCATAGCGGCAAAGGTGTAGAACACAATCTTGAAAAGGCGGCGTATTGGTATAAAAAAGCCGCCGAACAGGGCGATGCCGAAGCGCAATTTTGTTTGAGTAACTGTTATTCGCAGGGCTACGGCGTTGAAAAGGATATGAAAAAAGCCGCGCTTTGGCTGATTAAAGCCGCTAAGCAGGGCATAGTCGGTGCACAGTTCAATTTGGGCATATGGTACGCCAATGGGCTTGGCGTAAACCGCGACGTAAACAGCGCAAAGCTTTGGTTTCAAAAAGCCGCCGAACAGGGCAACGAAACAGCAAAGGAATATCTTGAAAAATATTTTTAAAAGTAATTAAAGGTTAAGCTATATGAATTTACCCGAAGCTTCAAACTTCATAGAACAGATTATAAACGAGGAATTGGAAGCAGGCAAATTCCAAAGCCGCAGCAACCAAATTCAGGTACGTTTTCCTCCCGAGCCGAACGGATATCTGCACATAGGTCATATAAAGGCAATGTGCATTAACTTCGGCGTTAAGGAAAAGTACAACGGCAAACTAAATTTGAGAATGGACGATACCAACCCTGCCAAGGAAGATTACGAATACGTCAATTCCATAGTGGACGCAATTAAATGGCTTGGCTTCGAATACGATAAGCTCGTTTTTGCTTCGGACTATTACGACAGACTTTACGAAATTGCCGAAAAATATATCACCGACGGCAACGCATACGTGTGCGATTTATCCGCGGAAGAAATTACCGCAACGCGCGGCACGTTGACGGAGGCCGGCACGCCCTCGCCTTACAGGCAAAGAAGCGTTGAGGAAAACTTAAAGCTTTTCCGTGAAATGAAAGCCGGCAAGTATCCCGACGGCGCTAAGGTTCTGCGCGCTAAAATCGATATGGCTTCGCCCAACTTAAATATGCGCGACCCCGTAGTCTACCGCATTGCGCACGTTCCTCACTACCGCACGGGTGACAAGTGGTGCATCTATCCTATGTACGACTTCGCACACCCCGTTTCCGACGCGATAGAAGGCATAACGCATTCACTGTGTTCGCTTGAGTTTGAAAATCACCGCCCGTTATACAACTGGTTCGTGGAAAAAGCCGGCTTTGAAGCTCCGCGCCCCAGACAGATTGAATTCGCGCGTCTTAACGTTACGAATATGCTAATGTCCAAGCGCTACCTTAAAAAACTCGTGGACGAAAAATTCGTCCGCGGCTGGGACGACCCCCGTATGCCTACGGTAATGGGCTTGAAAAATCGCGGCGTTCCTCCGGAGGCTTTGAAAAAATTCTGTGCCGACGTTGGCGTTGCAAAAGCGTATTCGGTAGTTAATCAGGCTCAGCTCGACAGCTGTATCCGCGATAACTTAAACGAAAACGCCGAACGCGCAATGGCTGTTTTAAACCCCTTAAAGCTTACAATAACCAACTACACCGGTGAAGAGGAGCTGGATTTTGATATCAATCCTACAAAGGAAAACGGCGGCACGCGTAAAATCAAATTTTCCGGCAGCGTATATATTGACGGCGACGATTTTTCTTTAAATCCTCCGCCCAAGTATAAGCGTTTGCAAAAGGGCGGCACGGTACGCCTTAAAGCCGCGTACATCGTTCGCTGCGACGAAGTAAAGCTTAACAATCACGGCGAAGCGGAGGAAATTTTCTGTACTTATTTCCCCGAAACGCGCAGCGGTTCAACCCAGCCGTGCGAAATAAAGGCAAAGGGCGTAATTCAGTGGGTTGACGCAAAGTACGGCAAAGACGTAGAAATCAGGCAGTACGAGCCTTTATTAAATGATGAAGAATATCCCGAACAGGATTACGCAGAACGCTTGAATAAGGACAGCGAAAGAGTAATTTTCGGGAAAGCGGAAGCATACCTTACGGATTGTGAGGACGATAAAGCTTTCCAGCTTATGCGTACCGGCTATTATAAAAAAATCACCGAAAACGGAAAAGTCGTGCTTTCGGAAATAGTTTCACTTAAAGATAATTTCAACAAATAGAAAAGAGGTTATTATGAGTATTTTCGGCATAATAATTATTTGCAGTTTAATACTGTTTGCGGCAATCGGAGGGTTAGTCGGCGCACTCAAAGGCTTTACCAAAGTCAAAAGCTGGGGCTTCGAATATATTCTCACGGTATTAATAAGCATGCCCGTCGCAGGTCTTGTGACAAAAAAGCTTGCGGCAAGCAACGCAATGCTTGCAGGTTTTTTATCGCTCGGCATAACTGTCTTGTTGGTCGTGCTGTTTATGTCGCTGTTCATAATTTTAAGAAAGATTTTCACCAAAAAGATAGAAAAGCGCAAACAGCTTTACTATTACGAGCATTACATAGAAATAGAGCAAGCCAACGTTCAGATTTTGGGCGCGGTTACGGTTAAAGACAAAAAGGAATACAAACGCCTTTTAAAGCAGAAAAACAAGCGCAAAGCAGGCGTCTGGGGAGTGCTTGACAGAACCTTCGGCGGAGTAGTTCTTGCATTCAAGGGCGCGGTTATCGTCGGCTTAATAGCCGCGATATTACTTTGCACAATCGATTTTACCAGACTTGCAAACGACGGCGGCAAGCTTTTCGGCGCGTTCGGCAAAATTTATTCAAGCGGCGGCTGGAAGTTCTTCAAAGGAATTTTAATGGACGGCTTCGTCGTACTTATAATTTTGCTGTGCATTACCAACGGCTATAACAACGGCTTATCCTCGGCGCTGTGGACTTTCCTTGTAATAGGAATGGTAGCAGGCGTAGGCGTGCTCGCGTGGTATTTCGCGTTCAAGGTTGATGATTTTATTTCCGTTGCAACCAAGCTCGATGCAAATCTTGCCCCCAAGCTTTCAGGCGTAGCGTCCGTACTCGAAAAAATCGGTATGTCAACTCTGACGGTATCGAAGATTATCGTTGCAGCTGGAATGTTCCTTTTAATGCTCGTTGCCGTAGTATTGTTTGCAGTATTCGTTCCGCGCCTTATCGATAACGCGCGCGGCAGCACGGTTTTCTGTATAATCGACGGCGTTCTCGGCGCAATCGTTTTCACCGTATTAATACTTGCCCTGCTTCTTGTCGTGGGCGCTGTGGCGAATTCCATTCACGACGTGGAATTTATGGGCGTATTCAACGCTTACTTTGATAAGAGCAAAATAGCAACTTATATTTACGATAACAACCTGTTGCAGGCAATGGGCGCCCTGAAAGATTTACCTTTGAAAAAGTGGCTTAATTAAAAAACGCAGAGCGCAAGGAAAAATCCCTGCGCTCTGCGCTCCGCATAAAACGGATTTAAGGTATTAGCTTAAATTTTTTCAGAATAGCTTTCGCAGCAAGTGCAAACTTCGCTGTCGCAAGTACAGCCTACTTTAATGCTGTTAAGCGAGCAGTTGCAGCCGTTATGGTTGTGTACGCACTTGTTAACGTTGCAAGCTATATCAAAATTGACGTTATCCATAATACCCTCCGCAATTATTTTGTGCCGAAACGCACTTAATATTCGGGGTATTGACAAATCGCGCAAATTGCCGTAAAATATAGTTAAGGAGAAACCTATGAAAATTATTTTGTTGCAGGACGTAAAGGGACAGGGCAAAAAAGGCGAAGTAGTGGACGTTAACGAAGGCTACGCCAGAAACTTTTTAATAAAGAAAGGTCTAGCCGAGGTTGCAACGGCAAGCAAGCTCAACGATATTAACCAGAAAAAAGCTTCAGCTGATTTCCACCGCGCTGAAGAAGTAAAGGCTACGCAGGCGCTTGCCGCCGAAATCAGCGGCAAGGTCTTTACGGTAAAAATCAAGGCAGGTCAGGGCGGAAAGGTGTTCGGCTCTGTCACCGCGCAGAATATTGCGGACAGCCTTGAAGCCGCAGGCTACGCTATAGATAAAAAGAAGGTCGTGCTTACCCAACCTTTAAAAACCGTCGGCGCTTACGATATCGACTTAAAATTTATGGAAGGAATAACCTCTAAAATCAAAGTCATAGTCGAAAGCGAATAATTGAATCAAAGCATTTTTAAAGCCGTCCGCGCTTACATAGCGCGGACGGCTTTTTTTTGCAGTTAAAGTATATGCTACAGTATCATTTGTTATCTTCCGCGGCCGCCGCCTCCGCCGAAGCCTCCGCCGGAAAACCCTCCGCCGTGTCCGCCGAAGCCCCTGCCTCCGCCGAAGTTTGAACCGGAGGATGACGGGCGCGAAACCATATTCCGCGACATATTGCGCATAGAACTGTTTATAATTCTGTTCAGCGCGTACAAAGTAAACGCGTCGCGCACAATGCTGCCCGTTGCCCATTGCGGCGGCTTAACGGTAATATCCTTGAACTTTTCTTCCCATATATCCGAAACTCCCAAAACCTGCGCATAAGGCAGAATCTCGTAATAGAATTGCGGATTATCTTCAAGCATTGTTTCAAGCTCGTTCTTTTGCGCAAGCTTAATAAATTCCTTAAAGCCGAGTATCTCGCCGAGGCTTGCAGAATATTTTTCCGTTCTCGCTATAAGTACGGAAGAAACCGCCGCCGTGCCCATACAGAATAAGGATAATAAAATCTTAGGCGCAATATCCATAATTCCGTCGGGAATGAATACGTACAGTGCGGCAACCGCTGTGCAAAGCAGCGCTAAGCCGACCCAGCTTAATATCCATAAAGCTTTTTTGAACTTGTACTTGGTATAAATAAGGAACTGCCCTAAAAGATTTATTACGATTGACGGAATAATCATAAACAGCGCGGGGAAGTATATCAGCTTAGTTGAAATTCGTATAAAGCCCAGCAAAAGCGGCGCCAGCCCGACTATCAGTCCTGCAAGAACGGCAAACGCGAATGCAAATACCGTTCCGGACAGACGGTATAAATTTGAGGTTTTCGATTTCAAAACGTTTTTTGCTTTTTCAACGGAAGTGTAGTATTTACCGGCGAGCTGAGACGGCGTTACGGTCTCTTTTCTCCTGAAAAGCCCTTCGTAAAGAATTTTTTCGTAGACCGGACTGTTTTGCGGCAGCTTCTGTGCAATGCGTATAATAGTGGGGTCTTTGCTTCCGTCGAAATTGATTTTAATATATCCCTTGCTCGCCCAATAGTACAGCATCGAGGTTATGTCCTCGTTGTCAACCTTGTTATCTATAAGCTTGCCCATTAAAAGCGGATTCATTTTATTCGGCGCTTCGTAATTTACGACAGGCGTTATAGGATAGTTTTTAAGCACGAACAGCTTTAAAAGAATTGTAACGAGGAGGAGAACGCCCGCAATTATCAGGAAAATATACGGCGTGAAATCAAAGTACGCCTTAATTGCGCCTTTTTGAAAATTAAGGTTAAAGGTTACGCCTGCAAACATAGGCAGAACGTTTCCGGTTTCGGCTGAAACTACCGTTCTACCGTTTTCCGTCGTCTGAGTCACGGGCAGGGTGGTAGTGCTTCCGCGCCTTCCGTAATAGCACTTCGCGCTTTCAAACCCGTCAGGTAAAATCATTTTAACCTTTGCATGGTGAATTATCGTTCCCCAGCCGTGACCAACGGGATTCAGGTTCAGCTGTCCGCCGTTCGGCTCGGAATTGGTAATAATATAAGTGTAGGTGAGTCGGTATTTCTCCGTTTTGCCGTATTTATACGTATAGTCGCCTATATCTACCGAAACAAAGCTTCTGTATT
Organism: uncultured Clostridia bacterium; assembly: GCA_947175515.1. GTDB lineage: Bacteria > Bacillota > Clostridia > Christensenellales > Borkfalkiaceae > Coproplasma. Next base: position 17,709 of record CAMWNA010000026.1, read on the forward strand.
CGTAATCAACGTCGTAGTAAAAGCTCGGGCTGCCGCCGGCAAGCTTTTCAACCTTCACGTCGCGTACCTGAACTCCGCCGTCGGTGGGGATATCCCTGATAAAGCCCGTGCTTTGGGGACCTAAATAATTTACCGTCAGATCTTCGGTAACAGCAATTTTACAGTCCTTGGAAATATCGTAAGTAACCTCGTAATCCTCAAGCTCGAAAAGATACGTTGAGCTGACGGGGATCTGCGTGTCGCCGGAACTGCATGCAGTCAGTCCGAAAACGCAGACGCTAAGTAGCGTAATAAGCGCCGCAACTATTGCGAACGGCAAAATTTTCACTTTTTTCATAATTTCTCCGTTATGCTAAAAGCGAGGGGGCGAAAACCGCTCCCTCGCCGTAATTTACTTAAAATGAAACTTTAACGTTCCTTCTCTCTTCAGGGTCGTCTAACTCGAAGTAAGGCTGCTGTTCGCAATGCATACTCTTTGCAACGATGCAAGGGGGGAAGGTCTGAATGTAGGTGTTGAACTGTCTTACAGTCGCGTTGTAGTATTTTCTGGACTGCGAAAGCTCGGTTTCAATGCTCTTCAACTGATGCTGCAAGTCTATGAAGTTGGCGTTTGCCTTAAGCTCGGGATATTTCTCAAATACCGCGTTAAAGCTTCTGAGGCTTTGCGTAAGCTCGGCATTGGCTTCGAGCTTTTCGGCGGGTGTAACGGCATTCTGAACCTTTGAACGCGCTTCCGTAACCTTCTGGAACGTTTCACTCTCGTGCTTTGCGTATCCCTTTACAGTTTCAACGAGGTTGGGTATAAGGTCGAAACGCTTTTTAAGATATATGTCTATATCGTGGAAAGCATTTTCCATCTGATTCCTCATACGTACGATTTTATTACGGGTGGAAAACCACCAGATTACGAAAATCAATACGACCAAAGCCACCGCACCGACGACTATGCCGGCGATAGCGCCTGTACTTAAAAGTAAGTTCATAAGTTTTTCTCCTTAAATTATAATTTTTTTATCTCGGCGAGCGCATTCTTTAAAAATGCTTCCGCAATAGAGTCTTTTCTTACCGCGCCCAAAGCTTCTTCCAAGCCGAACCACTTGACGGACTCAAGCTCGTTTTCGTCGGGAACGGGTTCTCCGTCCTCGGCAATTATAAAAAAGCCGAGCATTAAAATATTCTTCGCCTCGTGATAGCGCGAGCAAAGGTACTTGAATTTAACGGTATCCAGCTTGGTTTCTTCCTTAAATTCGCGTGTAACGGCTTTTTCGGCGGTTTCACCCTTTTTAACGTATCCGGCAAACAGAATATAATCGTCCTGCCTTGCGTGCTTTGCAAGCAGAATTTTATCTTTGGCTCTGTTGGTTACAACCATTCCCACCGCTGTCGCAAAGCGCGGAAAACGGTATTCTCCGCATTGCTTACAGTAGGGTACGAGTCCCTCGTCAGACTTGAACATTAATGTAAGTTTTTCACCGCATTCGGTACAAAACATAGTATTTACTCCTTATCATATCAAAACCGCTTTTTTAAGCGCTGTGCGTATTCATAGTATTTTAATACTTACGCATAATATTATATAACAAATATTTTAAATATTCAATAGGTTTAGCTAAATTTAACAAAATTATTGACTTATTTTCACTTTAGTAATATAATTATAAACGGATTTGAATAAAAATTCAAGCAAGGAGCAGCTTGTGAAATACGAAAGAGCGAAAACTTATCTCAGCCAGCGCGGTCAAAGTCACCTTCTGGAATATTACGATGAACTGACTGAAGACGAGCGCGGGCTTTTATTGAACGATATAGAAAATTTGAACTTTTCGGTTATTAAAAATATAAATAAACAGGACGCGAAGAAAAAGACTAAACTCCGTCCCGTGCCTACGGCGACCCTGCACGATATCGCGCGCCGCCGTATGCAGTATGAAGCCGTCGGTTATAAAATGCTGGAAGAAAAGAAGGTCGGCGCGGTTTTACTTGCCGGCGGTCAGGGCTCGCGCTTGGGCTTCGATAAGCCTAAGGGTATGTTCAACATAGGCGAAACGCGCATCCTTTCGATATTCGAACAGCAGATGAACAATATAAAGGAAGTCACCGACAAAACGGGCAGATACTTTCCGCTGTTCATTATGACCAGCTTCAAAAACAACGAAGATACCGTAAAGTTTTTCAAGGATAACGATTATTTCGGTTACCCTTCGGACAGGGTGCATTTCTATATACAGGACACCGAGCCTGCTTGCGATTTCGAAGGTAAAATTTTTCTGGACGAAAAATACCGCGTATCCCAATCCCCCAACGGCAACGGCGGTTGGTATTCCTCGCTTATAAACGGCGGACTTAACAGGATAATAGAACGCGAGGGGATAGAGTGGCTCAACGTTTACGGTGTTGACAACGTTTTACAGCGCATTTGCGATCCCGCGTTTATAGGCGCAACGGTACTTTCAAGATGCAACTGCTCAGCAAAAGTCGTTTCCAAAATCTGCCCCGAAGAAAAGGTGGGCGTCCTTTGCGAGGAGAACGGCAAACCCACTATTGTGGAGTATTACGAAATGCCGCCCGAGCTTGCAAAAAAGCGTGAAAAGAACGGTGAACTCACTTTCCGTTACGGGGTTACGTTGAACTATCTTTTTAACGTAAACGCATTAAACGCAACTCTGTTCGGTAAGCTTCCCTATCACCTTGCAAAAAAAGCCATTCCGCATATTGAAAACGGCGTAAAGGTCACGCCGGAGGAGCCCAACGGCTATAAGTTCGAAACGTTGGTCGTCGATATGGTTAAGCTGATGGGCAGCTGCCTTGCTTACGAGGTTGAGCGCGACAATGAATTTGCACCAGTAAAAAATATGACGGGAGCGGACAGCGTTGACACAGCGCGCGCTCTTTTAAAGAAAAACGGAGTTATGCTTTAAACTGTTGAATCGTAAAATATTATAATCCGTTTGCGGAATTTTCCGCGGCGGAAATTTTGCTTTATTAAAGGATAAAAATGAAAAAATTATTTTCTGTAATTTTATGCGCTTGCTTTATGGCGGTAACGTTCTTTTGCGGATGCTTTGAATTCGGTTCTAACGGCAAGGACGGCGCCGACGGTATCGACGGACGCGACGGCGTTGACGGAAAGGACGTTTCCATCTATGAAATTTACGAGGCGGCTAAAACTATCGAAGGTAACGAGGATATGACCCTTGACGAGTTTTTGGCGCAGTATCTTTCTTACACTAACGATGAATTGAACGATCTTTTCGGTAAACGCGCGGTAATTAACCGCTCACTTATGTCTGGCTGTTCAATAGTCACCAAGGGTTCAACCGTGTCTTTCGGTTCGGGAATATTCCTTTGGGTTGATCAAGATGTCGGTGACGCTTACGTTGTCACTAACTGTCACGTCGTTTATGACGAAAAGAGGTATACCTTTGCCGAGGAGGTTACCCTGTTTTTATACGGACAGGACACTAACGGAATAAACTACGACGTTACGACTTACAATTACAACGTTAATACAAAATACGCAATTCCTGTTGAAATTATCGGCGCGTCAATATCTTACGACATCGCGCTTTTAAAGGTTACGGGAAGCGACGTTATTAAACGCAGTAACGTTATTGCGGCAAGCTTTACTGAGGAAGACGACGTTTACGTCGGTGAATTCGTGTACGCAGTCGGTAACGCCTGCGGAGAAGGCGTTTCTTCCGCAGAGGGCATAATAAGCCGCGACAGCGAAAATATTGATATTAAAGTCGGCGGCAGCACGCAGTCGTACCGCGTATTAAGGACGTCGGCGGCAATTAACCACGGCAATTCCGGCGGCGGACTTTTCAACGCCTACGGCGAATTGGTGGCAATTGTCAACGCTAAGGATGATGAATCCAACGTTGATAATATGGGCTACGCTCTGCCTGCGGGCTGTGTAAGGCGCCTTCTTAAACTTATGTATGACGAATACGTTTCCAACGGATATAGAATGTCTTCGGGCGGCGGTGCGAATAAGGCGCGGCTGAACATTAATGCAACGATTTCAGACAGCTTCGCTGTTTACAATGAAAGCACGAATTTTGCCGAAATTTACGAAAAGGTAGAAATCTCATCCGTAGAGGGTATGCCGGGTTCGGTAAACCTTCGGGCAGGCGATATCATAAAAAATATAAAAGTAATATCTTCCGACGGTACGGTTAAGGAAAACGTAAAAATCGACCGCCGCTATAAAATGAACGACGTTTTGTTTTCCGTAAGGCTCGGCGATATCGTCAGGGTAACGGTAGACCGTACCTTGGCATTAAACGGTGAGGTTATTGAACTGGACGTAATAATCGAATATAATTCTTCAAGTTACTTTGCGTATTTCAATTAACTTCTAATTTAACTCCGCGTAAAGCGGAGTTTTTTCGTGTGTTTAAGGCGATTTCGGTGTCTTGGGCGGAAACCGATTTCTGCAAATTACTTGACAATTTCTCCCAATTTTTGTTATTATAATTTTATGATAACGATTTACGATATTTCAAAGCAAAGCGGCTTTGCGGCTGGTACGGTGTCCAAAGCTTTAAATAATTATTACGGAGTAAATGCGGAAACACGCAGGAAAATTTTAGAGGTGGCGCGGCAAATGGGCTATACCCCGAACGCAAACGCGCGCGCTCTGAAAGCAAAACATTCGCACAACCTCGGCGTATTGTTTTATTTGCGCGACAGCCTTGATTTATGTCAGCATTTCTTTATTCAGATTCTTAACGAATTCAAACGCGTTACCGAAGAGCGCGGCTACGATATTACTTTGCTGTCGAAGGGCAAGGATTTGGGCGCGCAGGCTTTTGTAAAGCACTGTCATATCCGCCAGCTTGACGGGGTACTTATATTCGGCGACTACGGCGCAGATTTAGTGCGTGAGCTTATGACAAGCGATATTCCCTGCGTCGGTTTCGATTACCTCGGCGACCTTATGTCCGGAGTTATGTGCGACAATTACGAAAAAACCAAAGAACTGGTCACCAAGCTTATTGAAATGGGTCACGAAAGAATTCTCTTTTTAACGGGCGAAAACAACTACGTTACGGAAGAGCGCAAGCGCGGCTTTGCCGATGCTTTCCGCCAAACAGGAAAGGAGCGTCTGCCTTGTATCCGAGCGTGTTATTCCAACCCCGACCTCTGTTTCGATATGACGAAAAAGCTCTATCCTCAGTTCAAGCCCACGGCAATACTTTATCCCGACGATTATTCGGCAATAGGCGGCATAAACGCTTTGCGGCAACTTAATCTGTCTATACCGCAGGACGTTTCCGTCGCCTCGTTTGACGGAAGTATATATTCGCAGCTTACGAGTCCGCAGTTGACGTGCGTCCGTCAGGACGTTAAAAAAATTGGTACCGCTCTCGCGGAAAAATTAATAGGAATAATAGAAGAGGGAGATACCACTAAGGAACTGATAACGGTGGAAGCCGAAGTTTGCATAACCGACAGTTGCCGCACGATTAAATAATAACGCACGATTAAATAATAAAGTATTAATAAGTGTAAGCGCCACGAACGAACCGTTCGGGGCGCTTACTTATAGGATATGAAGGAGAAAAATGAGAATTATCAGTGTCCTATATACGTTAGCGAAATA
>CAMWNA010000027.1 GCA_947175515.1 uncultured Clostridia bacterium
CCCCCCCCGCCCCCCCCCCGCCCCCCCGCCCCCCTCCCCCCCCCCGCCCCCCCCCTCCCCCCCCCCCTCCCTCCCCCCCCCCCCCCCCGCCCCGCCCCCCCCCCCCCCCCCCCCCCCCCTCGGCTCCTCTTCATTTTTCCTTAAGTGTGTGTGAGTTAATCGTTTCAGGTTTACGCTTTTTTTACCGTCAGGCAAAAGCTTTGTCCGTTTAAAAACGTTATTTTTATGCTTTCGCCGTTTAGCGTTACCGAGCCCGTGAAGTAATCTTCCAATATTATATTAAGTTCCGCCGCAACCTCTTCCGCGGTTATATCCTTTTCTTTCATTGCGGCAAGTAAGTATTCCGCGCTTAACCTGTTTCTACTATCTTCATTTTTTTCCATTGTTTTCGCCACGCCCTATTCTTCGGTTTCCGTATTAAGATTGTTGCATTTTACAAGATTTATTGCATATACGTCGCCGTCGGCAAAATGCATATAATGCGTTTCGCCGATTTGCGAAAATTCGCAATTAAAGTAATCGTCCAGTATATCCCTTATTTCGTCCATAAGCTCGGCTCTTTCAACGCTTTTATCCTTTAATCTTTTCGTGTTTATTACCTCCCTAAATATTTTTTTGCACACAATATTCAAAACCGCGGATAAAAAATAAAGTGTGCTCCAAAGAAGCACACTCCGGAATGCACTTCTCGAATTCTGCAACAAATTCTTAACTCAACTTTCCAGCCGTGCTAAATGAGAGTGCGCTTCCTACATAATGGGAGCACACGGCTAGAAGATAAGTATTTAGAATTTGTTGCGTTTTCAGTTTAACATAGTATATTAAAAAATACAACAAATTTTTAAAAGTTTTTAGTTTTCGACCAAATTAGTTGTTTTTTGACAAAGAATATTAAAGGCGGCTGCGCAAAATTCGCGCAACCGCCTTTTGTTGCGTCATTCTGAACGTTAGTGAAGAATCTCATTCCGCAATATATTGAGGTTGAGATTCTTCGGCAAGCTTCAGAATGACGTATGAAATATTTTTTAAAACGAACTTTACCCTACTTTAACCCCAGAATATCATCCGCCGAAACGTCCAGCACTTCACAAAGGTTTGCAAACGTTTCCAATGACGGAAACTTATCCATACACATATATTTGCTTACGGTGGACTGGGTTATACCCAGTTTTTTCGCAATTTCGTACTGGGTTATGTGACTGGTTTTTATAGCCTCCCTTAAACGGGACTGAATATCTTTAATGGTTATCATAAAATTAAAATAGCACAATGTGACTTATTTTTACTTGACTAAGTCACAACGTGACAGTATAATAAAGCTTGAAAGTATCTCCTTTCGGTTTCTACCACACAACCCGTATAAATGCGGCGGACTGACGTTCAGTCCGCCGCATTTGCGGTATGCATAAAATTTATACTGAAATTTCGGCTTTGCTGCCGCCGCTTTTATCCTTGGTGACGATTATCTTTTTATCGATTTTCTGCTTTAAATCGCCGACGTGCGAAATTATGCCGACCAGTCTGTTTCCGTCCGCAAGGGTGACCAGCGCGCGCATAGCTTGCTCTAACGAGTCGCCGTCAAGCGAACCGAAGCCTTCGTCAACGAACATCGTGTCAAGCCGTATACCGCCCGCGCAAGACTGAATTTCGTCCGATAAGCCCAGCGCAAGCGACAGGGACGCTTTAAACTGTTCGCCGCCGGATAGCGTTTTTACACTGCGTTCCGTGCCGTTGTAATGGTCGATTACGTCAAGCTCCAACCCCGATTGGCTGCGGTTGTTTTCGGCTTCCTTTCTGCGCTTTAACTCGTACTGTCCGCCCGACATAACCATAAACCTCGTGTTAGCGCGCGCGATAATTCTTTCGAAGTACGTCGTCTGCACGTACGTTTCAAGCATAATTTTTTCCTTGCCGGAAAGGTTGCCGTTCGCCGTGTCGGAAAGCGCCTTGACCCATTGCCACTTTTCTTCTGTGCGCTTTAAATCGGCGGACTTTGCGGTTACGTTGTCACGCGCCGAACGGTTGATATTCACGCGCGTATGCAGCTCCTTCTGAAGTTCGGCAAGCTCGGCTCTTTTAACGTCCGCCGCTCTTTTTTCTTCGGCAAGCTTTTCAGCGTCAACTGCCGCCGCGCCCGATAAAAGCTTTTCAAGCTGGGCTATATTGCCTTTCAGAATGTCTATGCGCTTTTCGCACTCAGCAACGTTGTTTGCCGAGCTTTCTATCGCCGTGGTAATGCGCGCCGAGCTTTCCTGAAGCTTTTTAATTTCCTCTTCCGCGGCGGCTTTGCTTGCAAACTTCAGCTTGCCCTGCAATACGCTTATCCTTTCCGCGCATGCGTTTTTGTCCGCCTCCGCGTTGGCAAGCTCGGTTTTAAGCTTTAATATTCTTTCGTCGGTTTCTGCAAGCGCGGTTTCGCGTTCGGGTATATGGCTGTCAAGGAATTTTTTCCTTTCCGTCCGCACCTTTTCCGCGGCGATTGCCCCGTCTATATCCGCCGTACACTTTTTGATTTTTTCAATTTCGGCGGCAAGCGATTTTTCACCGTCCGCGCCGAATTGAATATTTACTTCATTAAATTCCTTTTGAATAGCTTTCAGCTTTTCTTCCGCCTGACCGTTCAGGCTGCCTGCGTTGCGGCTGGACTGCGCCGCCTGTTCCGCACGCTTATCCGCGGCGTCCTTTAAAGCTTCAAGCTCGTCCGCCGTCGGCGCGGTCTGTGCGCGCTTGGCAGGGTTGGGGTGCGAAACCGAACCGCATACGGGGCAGGGCGCGCCCTCGGTCAAGGTTTCGGCAAGTATGCCCGCCTGACCGTCAAGGTAGGCGCGGTTGGCTTTTTCGTACCGCTCCTTACTCTGCGCGGCGGCGTCGGCGTAAGCTTTGTACTGCTGCTGCGCGGCTTTTACGCGCAAGGAAAGCTCGGAATATCTTTCGACTTCGTCCCTTAATATATTCAGCTTTCTTTGTCTTTCGGCGGCTTGTTCTCGCTCGGCTTCGAGCTTTGCACGCCTTTCGCCTGCGCCGTCAAGCGACTTTTGTTCGGCTTTTAATGCGGATATATCCTCCGCCGAACGCTTTTTTCTTTCATATAGCGCGTCCGCGTTTTCCTTATAGCTCTTAACTTTTTGTTCGCTTAAATAAAGGCTTTTGCGCTTTGCTTCAAGCTCGTCGTATTCGGGCAGGTGCGCGCCTATTTCCGCGGCGGACTTTTCCGACTTTTCTTTTTCGGGAAGCAGCGCCTTGTTCTTTTCGTAAATTTCTTTAAGCGCGGCAAGCTTGGGCGGATACTCTTCAAGCAAAAGCTTTGAACGCTTCAGGTCCTCCGCAGCCTTTGAACGCTCCTCCGCCTTGGCAAGCTGTTTGGTCAGCTCCTCTGCGGCTTCTTCAAGCTTTTTCGCCGCCTCCGCTGCGGACTTCTGCCGCTTTAAGTCGTCGCCGATAAGCTCTTCTATTAATTCAAGGGTTTCCGCAAACGGAAGCTCGCCGTTTTTGGCTTTGCGGACTTCTATGTATCTGACGTCGTCCTCGGCGCAGGTTATTCCGCCGATATACTGCCGCACGCTTTCGCTCGCCGCGTAATATTCTTCGCGCAATTGGGAATTTGCGCTTTTCAACCTTTCCTGCAATACCCCGAAAAGCCCCGTGCGGAAGATTTTGCGGAATATCTTTTTGCGTTCCTCCGTGGAGGAAAACAAAAGCTTCTGGAAGTCGCCCTGCGCAATCATTGCAATGCGCGTGAACTGGCTGCAGTCAATGCCGATAATTTCCGCGACGTACGCGTCCACTTCCTTAACGCCCGTAATCGGCTTGCCGTCGGGCAGGATAAGCTCGGCATTGGGTTTTTCAACAGTAACTCCGCCGCCGCGTTTTGCAGGGCGTTCGTATTCGGGATTGCGCGTAACGCGGTAAACCTTTCCGCCGTAGGAAAAAGTAAGCTCCGCATAAGTGGGGACTTCGGGCAAAGCGTACTTTGAACGGAACATATCCGGCGCCCTGTTCTCGCCGCTGGCTTTGCCGTAAAGCGCATAGGTTATCGCATCGAATATAGTGGTTTTACCGGCGCCCGTGTCGCCGGTTATTAAATACAGTCCGCTTTCGCCGAGCTTGGTTAAGTCAAGCACGGTTTCACCGGCGTAAGGTCCGAACGCGGACAGTTTTAATTTCAAAGGCCGCATTTATTCGTCCTCCGTTATTTTTTCTATAAGCGATTTAACGAATTCCGCCTGCTCGTCTGAAAAGGGGCGGTTGTTCTGGATTTCGTAGAAGTCGGAAAACAACTCGAACGGCGTTTTTTCAACGGCGGCAACGCCCGTCTGCGCGTCCGTGCGTGTACGGGTATTGTCGTAGTCGAGCTTCATCAAATTCTTATAAACCGTGCGCAGCTTGCCTATACCGTCGGGGATATCCTCCTCGTCGGTTAAAGTTATATGCACGTAGTCGTCCTGCAGAGTCGTGTTTTCGTAAAAGCTTTTAAGAGTAAGCTCGTTATAGCTGCCCTTTATTTCGACCATATCCCTGCGCGGTTTTAAAGGCACGGTGCGTATTTCCAGCGAGCCTTTTTTGCCGAGCTCGGCAACGGTTACGGACTTTTCGTGCCCCGCTTCCGAAAAGGAATATTTTAAAGGCGTGCCGCAGTAGCGCGCGTTCTTTCCGACGTTCTGCGGACGGTGAATATGACCGAGGGCAACGTAGTCGAACCCGTCGAATACACACGCGTCTACGTTGTCCGTGCCGCCGACGGAAATTTCCTCGGAGTCGGAGCGTTCCGCGCCCGTCACGAACTGGTGGGTTATTAAAACGTTCCTGACAGACTTATCTATATTCATTTTTTCAACGGCAGTACGAACCGCGTCGGTATAGGTTGAAATTTCCGCGTCGGGGAAGCACTTCCTGACGTGCGCCGGCTTTATAAATGGAAGCATATAAAAGCGCACTTCGCCGTGTTCGTCTTTAAGGGTTACGGCGGCGACCTCGCCCGAATATACAGGGGACATACGCACGCCGCTTGCGTCCATAAGCCTGCCGCCGAATGCGATACGCTCGGACGAGTCGTGGTTGCCCGAAATTACGAAAACCTGCAAGCCGCGCTTGGAAAGCTTGTACAAAAATTCATCGAACAGCGCGACGGCTTCCGCCGAGGGAACGGATTTATCGTAAACGTCGCCGGCGATTATAACCGCTTCGGGTTTTTCGCCGTCGATAATATTTATTATTTTCGTCAGGATATATTCCTGCTCCTCCAGCATTGGGAACTCGTTTACGCGCTTGCCCAAATGCAGGTCGGATAAATGTACGATTTTCACCTCGTCCTCTCCTTTTTATTTTTTTAATTTAAATAAGGTCCGTAAAGCCAAGACTTACGGACCGGACTTTTTGGTGCACCTGACTTGATTCGAACAAGCGGCACATAGCGTCGGAGGCTATTGCTCTATCCAGCTGAGCTACAGGTGCAAAAATCAACTTGCGGAAAAGCAGTTGCGGATTTCGTCATAGGCATAGCCTATGGCGCCCAGTCTTGAAAGAACGGAGGATATATCCGCCCCTTCCTCTGCGCACAATTCCTCCAAGGAGGAATACTTATCGCGCAGTTTGGTGTTTATTACCGACAGCAAAATGTAGTCGTCCGCAGGCAATTCCATAACGATATTATAACACAAATTTTTTTAATTGCAAATTTATATCCGCCTGTGCTATAATAAATTTAATATCGTAATTGCCCGAGGTTTGCCGAAGCTTGGCATCCGCGTCGGACAGTTTCAGGACAGTCTATGAAAAATAAAACCGTAGTCGTTGGAATGAGCGGCGGCGTGGATTCATCCGTTGCCGCATATATTTTGAAAAACGACGGATACAACGTAATAGGTCTTTATATGCTCAACTGGGAGGAAACGGACGAGCGCGGCGCGTGCAATGCCGACGAAGAATATTCCGACGTACGCAGGGTTTGTTCGGCGCTGGATATTCCCTATTACAGCGTTAACTTTGCAAAGCAATATCAGGAGCGCGTGTTTTCTTATTTCCTTGCGGAATATAAGGCTGGCAGAACGCCCAACCCCGACGTTTTATGTAACCGCGAAATTAAGTTCGGGCCCTTCCGCGAATACGCAAAAAGCTTCGGCGCGGACTTTATTGCGACGGGGCATTACTGCGGTATAGAACACACAGCGGACGGCAGGCACAAACTTTTGAAAGCTGCGGACGAGGGCAAGGACCAGACTTACTTTTTAAATCAGGTACGCGAAAGCCAGTTTGAAAACGTTTTGTTCCCCCTTTCGGATTTGCCCAAACCCGAGGTGCGCAAGATAGCCGAAAAATACAATCTTGCAACTGCGAAAAAGAAGGATTCCACGGGGATATGCTTTATCGGCGAGCGGAACTTCCGCAAATTTCTGCAAACTTATTTGCCTGCGCAAAACGGCAAAATACTCACGCTTGATAATAAGCAGGTCGGTGAGCATATCGGGCTTATGTACTACACTATAGGTCAGAGAAAGGGCTTGGATATAGGCGGAGTGCACGGCGAGGAAGGCAGATGGTTCGTGGTAAAAAAGGATTTGCAAAATAATATTCTTTACGTTTCCCACGGTGACGAAAGCCCGCTGTATTCAAAGGCTTGCCGAGTTTCGGGCTTAAATTTTATAGGCTGCGAGCCCGAAAAGAAATTTGAATGTACGGCTAAGTTCCGTTACCGCCAGCCCGAACAAAAAGTCAGTGTTACGCTTGTAAATGGCGGCGCGCTTATTGAGTTTGCCGAGCCGCAGCGCGCAGTGACCGAAGGGCAGTTCGCCGTGTTCTACACGGAAAAGTATTGCCTAGGCGGCGGCACCATTGACGAAGTTTATTATTGATTTTATGCATTGACAGCAATATATAAGCCGCGGATAAAAACTTGATAACGGCAGATACCGTGTACCCACAGGTTACTCGCTTACACTCTCGTTAAAAGTTATGCAGGATATAAACAATTTGCCCCTTAACGGCAACGCCCAATCCAAAAAGCTAAACGATGACGGCTATAACGGTTCAGTTTGGGATACGAATATAAACAACAAAAAAATAGGGTATGGCGCGTACTACGTCTGTATAAATTACACGGACGGAAACAAGACCGAACGGAACGCGGCAAATATCCTGTACGGTAAAAACAAAAACAATACCATAAGCTTGGATATCAAACCCGACACCGATAAATCTATTTCCTCCGTAACCGTCGTAGTAGTTTATGAAATTTATTCCGGCGGTCCCGGCGCCTTTGGCATATGGTGGCAGGAACATTTAAACTGGCGGTGCTCCACAACTTTGAATTTTGCATAATTATTAAAGCAAAAGTGAGGATAACGATATCGTTATCCTCACCTTTTATTAACCGGCGCACACGGATTTCCTATACGAATTTCCAATAAAGTAAAAACTAAACGCGCGGGGATTGCCAGCGCGTTTAATATCACTTACACGTTTTTATAGTTTATCGTCATTTCAATGCGGAACCAAGGCAAAAAATTACATTATACATATCGAGCGCACTAGTATATGTCATGCTCTTCCCGTCAACCCTGAAAGTCATATTTATATAACTTCCGCAATACAGGCAGTCGTCCGGCTCGGTATAGCTAATGAGAAGGCGCAAGTCGTTTCCGTCTACGGTATAAGGTAAATTTATTTCGTTATTTTCACCGTACTTATCAAGCTTTACCGAAACGACGTTCAAACCGCTCGTCTGGAACGATATATCCGTAATTTCTATTTCTCCGCTTATGGATACCATATAGAGTATTTCTTTCTTGCCGTTATCGTTGTGTAAGACCGCTTGCTGCGACCAGCATGATGACGGAAACAAAAAATCGGCGGGAAAAAGATTTGTGCAGCCCAACAAAATATCCGTTGAGAAATTATAATCTTCTCCGTTAATAACGACCGTTACTCCGTCTATATGTCCTGAATAAAGATAATTCGCCGTCATATATGCGTAAAGCTTATAATAGTAATAGCCGTCCTTTTCGCCGCCATCAACAAGCTCATATTTTACCACACGTATAGTTGTGTTTGCATAATAATCAAGCTTTACCGCATCTATCTCGTCCTGTTTGATTTCGTCGCGGGATATTATGGGCAGCTCCAAAGCTTTTTCATCGTAGAACTCCACCCTTGCCAAATAATAACTTCTTAGATACGTCTTTTCAGAGTCTATCCCAATAATTCTTTTGGGCTGCGGCTGCTCAGCTTTCTCTTCGCAGGCGGGAAGCAATGCTATACAGGCTACTGATATTAAAATTGAAATAACTAATGTAAAAAACTTTTTCATATTTTACCTAACCGATTACATAATATGTATTTTGTTTCTTAATTATCATTATAGATGCATTAAATAAGAATGCAAGTTATTTTAAATATTATTTTGAATTTTTTCAAGCCGCCAGCGGCAGCCCTTTACCGCTCTTAAATTCCGCCTGATTCCGCGGTTTGCATAATTCATTAACTACAAATTTTTAAACTGATAATCGTAAAGACCCTTATATATGCCGTTCTTTTTTATAAGCTCGTTGTGAGTGCCGCGCTCTTCTATTCCGTCGCCCGTTACCACGATAATTTCGTCGGCGTTCTTTACGGTGGAAAGTCGGTGCGCGACGACTAAGGTTGTTCTGCCTTCTGAAAGCTTGGAAAGCGCGTCCTGAATCTGCATTTCCGTTGCGTTGTCAAGCGCGGAGGTCGCCTCGTCTAAAATAAGAATCGGCGGATTTTTCAAAAAGGCGCGGGCAATTGAAATTCGTTGCTTCTGCCCTCCCGAAAGCTTTACGCCGCGCTCTCCGACGTTCGTATCGTAGCCGTCGGGCAAGCTTAAAACGTATTCGTGTATGTTCGCCTTTTTAGCCGCTTCATAAATTTCCCCGTTGGTAGCGTTGAAGTTCCCGTAGGCTATATTTTCACGGATAGTACCGTTGAAAAGGAAAACGTCCTGCTGGACTATGCCTATATTTTTTCGGAGCGCCTGTCTGCTTAAGTCGCGTATATCGTAGCCGTCAACGGTTATTTTGCCCGCGTCAATTTCGTAAAACCTAGGGATAAGATGGCAGATAGTCGTCTTACCTCCGCCGGACGGTCCGACAAGCGCAATTGTCCTGCCCGCTTCGATTTTCATATTGAACTTATTTATAACCGTATGTGCGCCGTCCTTTTTGCCGTAACCGAAGCAAACGTTTTCAAATTCTATTTCGCCGCGTAATACTTCGGGGGTTAACGCGTTTTCGCTTTCCTCTTCGCAGGGCTCGTCCATGATTTCACAGAAACGCGCAAAGCCGGAAGCGCCTTCCTGTATCTGCTCGTAAATGCTGACCAGCGTACGGATCGGCGTTATCAGCGTAGTGATATAAAGCACGAAAGCGGTGAATTCGCCGACGTTGATTTTGTCGTAATAGAAAAACAAACCGCCTGCAAGTAGCACGGCAAAGTACAGAAAGTCCATTAAAAAATTCATTGACGAGTGGAACTCGCCCATGACCTTATACTGTCTGCTCTTTGCCTTGACGAAATCGATATTGCCCTTTTCGAACTTTTCGCCCTCGTGCTTTTGCGCACAGTACGCGCGCGAAACGCGCACACCCGAAACCGCGCTTTCTATATCCGCGTTGATTTCGCCCTGAACCACGCGCATACGGGCGAAGGTTTTCTTCTGCCTCTTCCTCAAAAGCATAGCGACGACCACTATCCAAGGCACGCACGCAAACACGATTAACGCAAGATATACGTTGATAAACGCAAGCATAACGAACGCGCCGATAAGCGTAACCAAGGATAGAAACACGTCCTCGGGACCGTGGTGCGCAAGCTCGGATACGTCGAACAGGTCGTTGGTCATACGGCTCATTATAACGCCCGTCTTGTTATTGTCGAAGTAGGTAAAGGGCAGCTTTTGCAAATGCCCGAAAAGCTCCCTGCGCATATCCGCCTGCATACGCGTTCCCACCAAGTGACCCCAATATTGCAGAACGAAGTTTAAAGCTGCCTTTATTGCGTACAGCCCCAAAAGCAGCCCTGCCCCTGCCAGAAGGTAATACAAAAGCTTATTCGGAACGTAATTATTTATAATTTCCTTGGTGATATACGGATACACGAGATTGAATACCGAAATCAAAAACGCGCACGCCATATCTATAACGAAAAGCTTTTTATGCGGCTTATAGTAGCGGACGAACCGCTTTATAAGTCCCTTCTTTTTATTCTTCATTTCTTTCAGCCTGCCTGCGGCATCTTCCTGCCGCTCTTTAATTCACGCTCGATCTCGCCGCAGGTCTGCGCGAGCTCTTCATCGGTTTCGGCAATTTCAACGCCGTCCAAAATTTCCTGCAAGCGGTATTCGTAGTTTAAATATTTAATGGTCTGATAACCTATAACCGCGGTGAGTACGCCGTTGGTCAAGCCCTGAACGGAGCTGTCCACAAGCACGGATATTGCCGAGCCGAGTATGGGAATCCCCCGCACTGCGTCGCCCATAGTCTTTACGATACTGTTGCCGATTTTTACGCTTCCCAAGCCGTAAGCTATTAAGGAATTTTGAAGCACTCGCCCGAAAATTTTAACGAGCTTCACGTCAGACGGGCGGAAGCCGTACAAGAATACCAAGTCCTTTATAAGCTGCAGGTTTAAAAATGCGACGAGCGCCGCATCCGTCTTATTGGTCTGCGAAAGCGCGGAATACGTCGCCGTTTTAACCGAGCTTTTAAAAATAAGCTCTTTTGCGGACTTTTTAACCGAACCCGTGTACAACTCCGTAAGCCCGTCCATTATTCCCTTTTCATCGTTGGCTTTAAGCGATATGGCAAGCCTGCCGACGGCGGCGGAATCGTACCATCCCACGCCTTCAACCTTTGCGGTAACGTCGATAATTTTGCCTGCTATATCATGGCGGACCTTTTTATTGTGCGCCTTTGCCGCCGCGGCGGTTTTCGCGTTGACATTTGTTATAAAATAATCGGATTTGAAAATTTTGACCGTGGGCACTATGAACAGAATTATGTACAGCAATATGCATACCGCGCCCACGCCTGCGCCTGCGTAAAGGTTGATTTCAAGGACCTTCATTGTAAGCGAGAACAGGCAGAAAAATATGAATACGCCGAGTGCGGCGGCTACTATTCTTAATAACAGCTTTGCGCCGCGCACGTTCTGCCGCTTTGTATATTTCTGCTCGTACTCGTATATAGTCAGCTTCCCTTCGGATTTATGCGGTTTCTTATTTTTTTTCATTTCGTTCTCCTTTTTTCTTTTTCGTAATTACGGAATACTTGACCGAGCGGCATATGCTTTGCGCGAAGTTTAGCGCGTTAAAGCCTTCCGCCCATTCGGGGGCCTGTAAAAATTCCGTCTTTTTATCAAGCTTTTTCGAAAGCCCCATTATCATACAGTAAGGCAGTACGTCAAGATAGTAGTCGGGATTTTCCTCAAGCAGCAATTCCATTTGCGGAACCTCGGCTTTTTCCAAAAAGGTTTTAAATCCCGTCATTCTGCCGTACATTTCCTGTGATTCCTGCGTACGCTTGCCGATAAATTTCGGCAGTACGAAAATGCTTGCTATAATCCACGCAACCGCAATATACGTCAGGTATATGTAGTCGTAAAGCGGCAGATACATTTCGTTCGCCGCTAAGCGCAGAATAAACGCAAACGCCGCCGGAATTCCCGTTCCTAAAAGCAATCCCAACCCCAACAGCAATTTATGTCTGGCGCTCAGGTTTTTGAATAGCCCCGACATACGGTATACTCCTGTAATTATTGCAGTCAAAGCGCACGCCGCCATATACAGAAATACGATGCCGGCATAAAACCTTGATAATACTATAAAGTAGGTAAATAATATTACAAGCGAAAACACGGGAATAAATCTTACGAAAAATTTTGCGCGCTCCACGCCTTTAACGTAAGTCACCGGCTCGCCGAATTCGTCCAAAAGCTTGCCTACGGCACGGCGGATATTGTACTTGCGGAATAAATTTGCTCGGCTACGCATTTCTCGCGAGCTGTAAATTTTGCCGCCGTCAAAAAGGCTGTTAAAGTATTCGTATTCGCTTTTGGGTCTGCCTTTGGGAAGGTTTGCGACTTTAATTAAAATCAAATCTCGCCTGCCGTCCTTCTTTATCTTAATACAGCCGAGCTGCGCCCACCGCAATACGATCGTACATATATCGCGCCGACGGGCGTATCCGTGCCAGAACGCCGAAAACTGTATGGGGTTTAAAACGGGCGGTTTCATCTCCACCGTCGCAAGCGGTCTGCGCGGACGGTATAGGATAGTTAGAACCAAACCGGCCAAAACGACAGCCGCAAATAAAACCACGAATACCCAGTAAAAGCCGTAATGCGTTAAACCCGTATTGAAATAATTTTCATCAAGATTTACCTGCAGTAAGCAGCCGTTAATACCCGAATATACCGTAGAGAACGTTATGGTTTTGCCTTCGACGGTAAGTCCGCTTTCATCGTTTATTCCTTGTCCGCCCTTTAAAAGACTGACTTCCGACGCGTCGAAATCCTTGGGCATATTTATTGTAACGTGCAATTTGGAAACGTCGCTTTTGTCGCCGTTATGGTAAAACCACTGCAGACTGCTTTCATTAAAAAAATCCAAGCACAGCGCACCTGAACCGTCCACGTCGTCCGACATATCGTAATCGTATTCAAGCTTAAATTTGTAAGTCAGCTGGTTTTCATAAGTCCATTCCCGAAAATTTCCGCCTTCGGGATTTTTAACCTCTACGTAGTGATACTCGCCCGACCGGAAGCATTTTGCCTCGCATTTTACCCCGTCGGTTTCCACGCTGAAATTCTTAACGTTTATTATAAACCTTCTGCCTTTTTTTGATTTGCCGCCGTCGCGTCTTTCCGTACGGCCGATAGCAGTAAGCTTCCGCCCGAATTCTTCGGCTCCGTTTATAAAGCCCACCTCAAGCTCTTCAACTATATGTAAAACCTTGTCCGCACCGACGTCAACGGTGATATAGCTATCGTTGTAAGCCTGATGGCTTTTGGTTGAAGCCGCCTGCACGGAAATAGTATTAAAGCGGCAAAGCCCCGTCAATATGCAGGCTATAACCGCGGCGAAAGCAAAGATATAAAGTTTGATTTTCGTCCTTTTCATTGCAGTTTATAAATCGATTGAAAAATTGTACATTTCGGACTTTGGAATTCCCCTGTCCTTTGCGGCTTGCTTTACCGCATCCTTTTTGTCCATACCCTCGTTTATATAGTGGAGAATATGCTCACGCTCGGGCAGAGTGTTTAATATGTTTTCACTTTCCTTTGCGCCTTCCACCAAAACGACGTATTCGCCGCGCTTTTCCCCGTTTAAGCCCTTGCTTAACGTGAACGGCAACACCTCCTCGTGTAGCTTGGTAATTTCACGCACGGCGCAGGCGTTTCTGTCACCGAATACCGAATACATAGCGGATACGTCGCGGTCAACGTCCTGCGGTGCAATGTGGAAGCACAGCGTCAGGTCGAGATTTTTATACTTTTCCAGCACGGCTTTCTTTTCACCGGACTTTTCGGGCAGGAAGCCGATAAACGCGAACCTGTCCGCAGGCATAGCCGAAAGCACGAGCGCGGATAAAAACGCATTTGCCCCCGGGATAACCGTGAAAGGTATTTCTGCTTCCCTTAAAGCCTGTGCCGCGATATTCCCGGGGTCGGAAATAACCGGCATACCCGCGTCCGAAATAACCGCAACCTCCTTGCCGTCCTTGGCGGCCTCGATAATCTTTTCCGCCGCCGCGCGCTCGTTGAATTTATGACAGCTTAAAAGGGGCTTTTTTATATCGTACGCGGATAAAAGCTTTAAAGAGTGACGGGTATCCTCGCAGAAAATGACGTCCGCATTTTTCAGCGTTTCCACCGCGCGGAAGGTTATATCCTTTAAATTGCCGATAGGCGTTGCAACGAAATATACCATAATCAATTCACCAATGTCGGCAAAATTTCAATATCGGGTTTGCCGCCCTTGACCGCTTCAACCATTATGAGATAAGGCTTTGCCCCCTCCCGTCCGCAAACGAGCTGCATACGCTTGGGCTCCAAGCCGCGCGATTTTAAGGTGTACAATAATTCCGCCGTGCGGTCGGCGCGGTTTAATATTGCAAGCCGTCCGCCGAACTTCAATTTCTTAAAAGCCGCGTCCGCAATTTCGGGCAGCGTCAAAGTAATCTCCTTTCGGCACACCGCTTTTTCAATGCTCGCATTTTCGAAGCCCGACCTTTCGTACGGCGGATTGCATAAAATCAGCGAAAACTTATCGTCGTACTCCCTGCCGATATCCTGCAGCCTGCAGTTGACGATTTTACACTGAAAACCGTTCAATTCCGCCGTTCGACGCGACATATCCGCCAAGCTTTGCTGCATTTCAAACAAGGTGAGACTTGCAATTTTCGGATTAAGACACAAAAAATGAAAGCCGACGACCCCGCTTCCCGAACAGAAATCCGCGACGGCATCCTTAAATTTGGCGCGGGCAAAGCGCGACAAAAGAATACTGTCGGAAGTGAAGCGGTATAGATTTATATTCTGAATTATTTTTTTATCCTCGAAGAATTCTTCTAAGACCTCGCCCTCTCTAAGCATAGCGTACCCTTCAACTTTAATATAGCAAAAAAGCGGAGTTCAACCTCCGCCTTTTATAGTTCGGAATTAGTCTTCCGCGTGGATTGCACCGGTGGGGCAAACGTCCTCACAAGCGCCGCAATCGATGCAAACGTCGGGGTCGACAACGTAGGTTTCTGCGCCCTCCGAGATTGCCTCAACAGGGCAGGTGCCCGCACACGCGCCGCAGCTTACGCATTCGGCGGTAATATGATGTGCCATTTTAATTCCTCCATTTATTTATACGGTTTTCCGCCGAAGAATTTCGGCAGATTGTATACGTATTATAACATACAATTTCCGCGCTGTAAAGAGCCGAGCGGAATTTTTTACGGAAAATTTATCCGTCAGTCAAGTATTTCCTTCATCTCGTCGCCCAAGTCTTCTTCCTTTTCCTCGCGCTCGGGTTTTTGCGCGCGCTTGAACTTCAACTGGTCTACAGGATAATCGTGGTAAGTCATAATGTCCTTTTGCTTATCCTCAATGCGGACTCTTGCCTGCATTTTAAGCATATTGACGTTTACTACCACGCCCCTGCCGTCGGGCGTGCCGACTTCAGCGCCGATTTTGGGAACCTGTTTGCCTGCGTCGGTATAGTAATCGTTTTCGTAAGCAAGGCAGCACATAAGTCTGCCGCACAGTCCCGAAATTTTACCTGGATTTAATGAAAGCCCCTGCGTCTTTGCCATTTTAATCGTGACTTTATTTAAATCGGGCATACAGCTTGAACAACAGCATTCCCTGCCGCATGGAGAAATTCCGCCCATCATCTTTATTTCGTCGCGTATGCCTATCTGCCTGAGCTCTATCCTCGTTTTAAAGGTTGAAGAAAGCTCTTTAACAAGCTCCCTGAAATCAACCCTTGCAGGCGCGGAATAGAAGAACACGACCTTGCTTCCGTCGAACGCGAATTCGCAGTCGATAAGCTTCATATCAAGCTTATGCTTTTCTATCTTCTCCTGCGTTATGCGCATAGCCTCGGGCTTTCTGTCCTTGTTCTTTTTATAGTTTTCCCTGTCCTTTGAAGAAGCTATCCTCAATACGGGACGAAGGGGAGGGATTATTTTGCTTTCCTCCACCTCACTGCAGGGAATTAAAACCGTAGCGTATTCGGGGCCGTTCGCCGTTTCCACGACGACCGCCGTACCGCGCTTATATTCTGCGGAATCCTTGTTCGGAGCAAAGTAATATACCTTGCCGCCCTCCTTAAAGGTTACGCCTGTAACTTTAACCATTTTCCGTTCTCCTCAATAATTCTCAGCATCAAATCGTATAAAAGTCCCTGATAGTATGCGTTGAATTTTAAATCGGCGCAAGCTTTGTCAAGACTTTCAAGCGCGTATATGAGCGCAGGTTTAGTCCATAGCTTGGAAATTTCGCCCTCGCGCCCTTCCGCCTTTTCGCAAAGCGCCCTGTAAAAATTTTGCTGTATTCTTTTTAAAAGCTCGCTTTTATATTTTATATCACCGTACTTTATAGCAGCCGCGCCTATACCGCCGACGTCCGTCGTAGTGCATATAACGTGAGCGGCGTCTATAACTTCCTTGAACCAGCCGCCACCGACCATATTCTGCGCTTCACCGAATATTCCGCCGCAGCTTTCCGCAGCCTCCCTGTTCAAAGGGCTTTCGCCGCCGCGCTGCAAGGCTTCGAAAATTTCCCCTTCGGTGAACGGCGCAATCGTCAGCGTTTTTACCCGTGATTTCACCGTATCCAAAACGGGCGCCGACGTGGTTACGCCCAAAAGGAAATATACTCCCTGAGGGGGTTCTTCCAGCGTCTTTAAAAGCTTGTTCTGTAAAAGCGCCGAAGCTTGCTCGAAGCCGCTGATTACAAACAGCTTGTCCTTGAACTCAACGGGTCGCATCGCGCTTTCGTTGAGTATTTCCGCAACCGCTTCCGCGTTCAGCTTCTTGCCTTCGGCGGGATAAATTTTGCAGTCGGGCAAGCTTCCGCCCAAAAGCCTTCTTCCGTTTACGCTATCCCTTCCAAACCCGAAAAACGCAAGCGCGAAAATTTTCAGCGCTGAATTCAAGTTTTTCGAATCTGAAAAGTCCAGCATATATGCGTGCGAAAGCTTGCCGCTTTGTTTATCGTTTAAAAACAGAGTATACGCGGCAGTGCCACAAATCAGCTTTTCCACTTAATTTATTATACCTTCGCTCTTTAACAGTGCTATTATCTTCCCGTGCGTTTCGAATTTGCTTCCGCCGCAGTCTACGGGGCGTATTCTTTTATAGCTTTTTAAAAGCCTGATATACCCGTCGTATACCTTCATATGAAAATCAAGTCCCTGCCGTTCCATTCTGTCGTTCATATCCGCGCCGTGCTTTCTTGAAAAAGCGGCTTCGGGCGAAATGTTCAAAAACACGGTCAAGTCGGGCGGATAGCTTTCCATGGCGTGGGAATTTATGCTTTTAATAAATTCCGTGCCCAGTCCGCGCGCCGCGCCCTGATATGCGAGCGAGGAATCTATATACCTGTCGCACACTACCAACTTGCCGTCGTTAAGCGCAGGAATGACTATATCCTTTAAATGCTGTTCACGCGCCGCCGCGTACAATAACGCTTCGCACTCGTCGCACATTTCCGCGTTGTCCGCGTCGAGAATTACCGTGCGGATACGCTCCGCAACCTTGCTTCCCCCTGGTTCGCGCGTGGATATATAGGGGATATTGTTCTTTTCGAGGTATTCGCACAGAAGTCTTATCTGCGTACTTTTGCCCGAGCCCTCGCAGCCTTCGAAAGTAATAAACTTGCCTTTCATTATTTTTTTACCACGCAGATTTGTCCGTCGGAAAGCCCGAACGTCGCCTTTGCCGTTGTGAGTGATTTTATTGCCGCCGCCGAAATTATTTCGCCCGTGACCACTACGGGTATGCAGGGAGGATTGAGCCCTGCGGAGCGCGCGCACATTCTGCCCTCGGCTTCCTCGAGCGCGATATATTCAAACGGCTTTCTTAATGCATACTGGAAGCTGTACGAGCGGTCGGCTTCGGGTATTGCCGGTTTATCCGTAAAGGTGTTTTTGATTTTTTTGTTGGAAATTACGGCAAGCAGCTTCTTTTTCAAAACGTTCAAATCCGCCAAGTCGGTCATTGGCGATAAATAGAAAAGTATAAACCTGCCGTCGGAAAACTCCGCGAATATGCCTTTCTTTTCAAGTCTTGCCGCCGCGATATCGGGCGATATGCCGAGAGGCGCGAAGTCAATTAAAAGCTTCGTCCAATCGTCGGTTCTTCTTACGGGGAAGATATTCCTGTTCTCGTTGATAAACTGCTCGACTGCCGCCTGCGCACGCGATAACGCCTTTGAATTGTTCACGCAATACTTTACGCCGTATTCTACCGAAGCCATTACGGGATAGCTGGGCGACGTCGTTCTGAATAGGTTTAACGCCTCTTCAGCATCCGCTATAAGCTCCTCGTTGTTGACGTTTATTATTGCTCCCTGCGTAAGGGTCGGAAGGGTTTTGTGCGCGCCGTCCACCCACATATCCGCATACGAACCGGCGTAGCCCTTTCTGTCGCCGAACGCAAGGTGCGCGCCGTGGGCTTCGTCAACCAAAAGAAGTCTTGAATATTTTTTGGTGATTTCCGCATAGCCTTCAAGCGGAGCTATATTACCGTAATAGTCGGGCGAAGTCACCAAAAAGCCGGCTATATTGCTGTCGTTGGCTATAAGCTTTTCGATAATCTCGCAGTCGGGCGGCATTAAAATCCCGTCCGTGTACGCGCCCTGAACTATCAACGGTTCAAGCCCGAAAAGCTTGCACGCATTCCACACGCTCTTGTGCGAGTTGCGCATAACTATAATTTTATTGCCGTGCCTTGCCGCGCAGTAAAGCATTGCATATACGCCGCTGGACGAACCGTCCGTAGTGATATAGCTTTTAGCCGCGCCGAGTATTTCGGCAATATCGTTCTGAGCCGCTTTTATTATTCCCGAAGCGTCAAAAAGATTGTCGGAATACGAAAGCTCGGTTATATCGAGCGCCGCACCCTTGAACACGGACGAAAATTCGCCCTTGTTCTTGTGCCCGGGAATATGGAATGATTTTTTCGCGCCGGCGTATTTTTTAAGGCGCGAATATATCTTGTAATCGTACATATACTCACCCTGCGGTTTTTATACCGCCGTTTTTTATTTCTTGGGTTTCATCGTGGGAAAAAGTAAAACGTCCCTTATGGTCGGGCTGTCGGTCAAAAGCATAACCAGTCTGTCGACGCCGAAGCCCAGTCCGCCCGTGGGGGGAAGTCCGTATTCAAGCGCGGTTATGAAATCCTCGTCAACCTTTGCGTTGCAGTTTTTCTCCTGCGCGCGCTTTTCTTCAACCTGCCTTATAAACCTCTGCTTCTGATCGATAGGGTCGTTCAGCTCGGAGAATGCGTTGCCGAATTCGTGCGCACATATGAAGTACTCAAACCTCTGCGTGAACGCAGGATCGTCCTCCTTACGCTTTGCCAACGGAGAATTTTCCACGGGATAGTCGTAAATGAAAGTCGGCTGAATAAGCTTATCTTCGCAGAACGCGTCAAACAGTGCAATGAGAACGTGACCCTTGGTAGCCGCGTCGCCTTCTTTGACTTCCGCGCCCAGCTTTTTCGCACAGGCGCGCGCGTCCGCGTCGGTCTTCCACCCGTCGTAGTCCGCGCCGCAATATTTCTTTACGGCTTCCTTCATAGTCATTCTCGTCCACTTGCCGCCGAGATGAATTTCCGTGCCCTGATAAGTTATATCCGTCGTTCCGCAAACGTCCTTGGCTATTTTGGAATACATTTCTTCCACGAGGTTCATCATATCGAAGTAATCGAGATAAGCCGCGTAACATTCGACCGTGGTAAATTCTGGATTGTGATAAGCGTCCATTCCCTCGTTTCGGAAAATTCTGCCCACCTCGTACACGCGTTCCATTCCGCCGACCACGAGTCTTTTTAAATACAGCTCGGTTTCTATGCGCAGATACATTTCTATATCGAGCGCGTTGTGTCGGGTTTTGAAAGGTCTTGCCGCCGCGCCGATTTCAAGCGTGGTCAATACGGGCGTATCCACTTCCAGAAAGCCGCGTCCGTCAAGATAGCTTCTTATACCGGAAATGATCTGCGAGCGTTTAACGAACGTCTGCTTTACCTCGGGGTTGACGATCAGGTCCAAATCCCTCTGGCGGTAGCGAATATCGGTATTTGTAAGCCCGTGCTGTTTTTCGGGCAACGGCCTTAAACATTTGGTAAGCATTTCAAGGTGCGTGCAGTGCACGGAAACTTCGCCCGTCTGCGTTTTGAAAACGTAGCCCTTTACGCCTATAATATCGCCCAAGTCGTAATCTTTTTTAAACGCGGCGTAATTTTCTTCGCCGACGTCGTCGCGGCGGACGTAAATCTGCAACAGTCCGTCGTTATCCTGAATATGGGAAAAGGAAGCCTTGCCCATAATTCGGCGCGACATAAGTCTGCCTGCAATGCAAACTTCCTTACCCTCAAGCTTTTCGAATGAGTTCTTTATTTCCGCCGAACGGGCGGTAACGCCGTACTTTACCTTAACGAAAGGGTTATTGCCCTCGTCACATAGTTTCTGCAACTTTTCGCGGCGTATTCTCGCCTGTTCCGCAAGCTCTTCCTCGGAAGGCTCGCAATTTAAAATTTCTTCCATATCCTTAACCTATCGATAATATTTTCAGTGTGTAGAATGAACCGTCGGGGCAGGGAACCTTAACCTTATCGCCGACCTTCTTTTTTAACAGCGCCGCTCCCACGGGGGATTCGACGGAAATTTTACCGCTCATAACGTCAACGTCGGTCACGGAGGTTATCGTGTACACTGATTCTTCCTCCATATCCTCGTCCAAAACCTTGACGACGCTGTTCAAATGCACGTAGGTTTTGTTTTTGTCCTCCGCGCGTATATCCGCGTTTTTAATCTGATATTCAAGCTCGGCTATCTTACCCTCGTTGGAGCGCTGCTCCTCGCGCGCCGCGTCGTATTCCGCGTTTTCCGAAAGGTCGCCGTGGCTGCGCGCCTCGGCAATGCGTTCGATAATTTCGGGGCGTTTGACTTTGACGAGATAGTCTAACTCCTTTTTCAGATCGTCGTAATTCTTTTGCGTCATGATAAACGTTTGGTCTGCCATTTAATACCTCTTTCTTATTTCAGTTTTTAAAATTATAGCCGTTTTTAGGTAAACAAACGTGATTCCGCTTTATAAACCGGAACCACGCGTTTATTGAAATTCAAGCAGGTTTTCTTACCTGCGTTCACTATTATATATTCTCAAAAAATTTTTGTCAACTTTTTGCCCTGTTTACGGGCGTTTTTAATTTGATTTACACCTCGTCCAAAAAGGCGGAAATTCGCTCTATCGCGGCGGTTAAATTGCGCATAGACGTTGCGTACGAACAACGCACGTGGTTTTTGCCGTTGGGCCCGAACGCCGACCCGGGAACAACCGCAACCTTGTAACGTTTTAAAAGCTCGGTTGCAAAGGCTTCGCCGTCAAGACCGGAAACCTCAACCGACGGAAACACGTAAAACGCACCCTTGGGCCGGAAGCATTTAAGTCCGTGCGCGTTGAAAGCGTTTACCAAAAATTCGCCGCGCCGCCGATATTCCCTGCGCATATCCTCCACCGTGGAAAAGCCGTCCGCAAAGCCTTCTTTAAGCGCGCACAGCGCCGCGCGCTGGCTGATATTCGGCGCGCAAAGTATAGTGTACTGGTGGATTTTGAACATAGCCTCGTCCACTTCCTTGGGCGCACAGACAAATCCCACGCGCCAGCCCGTCATGGCGAAAGCTTTGGAAAAACCGTTAATAAGCACTGTTCGCTCTGCCATATCCCCTATCGAAGCGATTGAAGCGTGTTTACCCGTGTAAGTCAGCTCGGCGTAGATTTCGTCTGAAATTACCAGCAGGTCGTGCTTTAATATTACGGGCACTATTGCTTCAAGCTGTTCGCGCGTCATTACCGCGCCCGTCGGGTTATTGGGGTATGCTACGATTACCGCCTTCGTTTTGGGCGTTATCTCCTTTTCCAGAATCTCGGGAGTCAAAATAAAGTCGTTATCTGCCGAGCATTTCACAGGCACGGGAGTTCCGCCGGCAAGCGTAACCGCAGGAGCGTACGAAACGTAGGAAGGCTCGGGCACGAGAATTTCATCACCGACTTCGCACACCGCGCGTAAAGCCAAATCTATAGCTTCGCTTGCGCCGACAGTGATTATGGTGCGTTCGGGCGGATAATGAACGTTGAACCTTTCGGCAAGATATTGCGAAATATATTCCCGAAGTTCCAAAAGTCCGCGGTTGCCCGTATACTGAGTGTTGCCGCGGCGGATAGAGCGCACGGCTTCTTCCCTGACGTTCCACGGAGTGATAAAATCAGGCTCGCCCACACCGAGAGAGATTGCGCCCTCCATACTCTGCACGATATCGAAAAATTTTCTTATGCCGCTCGGCTGCAAAGATGCCGCTCGGCTGTTCACGAATTTTCTCATAAATATTTACGCCTGAACGCTTAAACGTCCGTCGCCGTCCCTTTTCATCTTCGCACCTTCTACCTTGTACTTCTTCAAAATGAAATGCGTGGCAGTGGAAAGCACCGTATCGTAAGTGGAAATTTTTTCCGAAACGAAGCGCGAAACGCTGCGGAGCGACCTGCCCTGAACGATAACTGCCAAGTCGTAAGCGCCGCTCATTAAGTATAAATTTTTAACCTCGTCGTGCGCGGCGATTTCGTTCGCAATCATATCGAAGCCGTGACCACGCTGGGGCGTTACCTTTACTTCTATAAGCGCTTCAACGGTATCTTCCTCCACACTGTCGGTGTTAAGTATAGCTGTATACTTTACTATTATTCCATCTTCTTCAAGCCAACGTATCGTATTTTTAACCGCGGCTTCGTCCGCGCCGAGCATCGAAGCTATGCTTTTGGGCGACAGGCGCGAGTCCGCGGAAATAAGCGCAAGCACGTCTTTTTCGAGTTTTTCCATTTATCCGTTCCCCTTGATTTTTTAATTAATTTTATTCCTTTTGCGCGAAGTTGTCAATTGGATTTCAAAACGGTTTACTTTTACCGTAATATCGCGTATAATTTTTTTATGTTCAGAATTTGGGCGAAAGTAATGCGCGAAGAAAAAATAATAAAACAGGTAACTTACGAAAGTGACGAAAAATTCGTATACTCACAATTTTTCAAGTATCTTTCGGACATCTGCGAGGAGCTGGATATTGCCACCCCCGTACTGATGAAAACGCATATATTCAATTATGCTAAATTCAGTATGGTGAGGTTTTTGCCGCGCGACTTTGCCGAGCCCGTGGATTTCGACAAGCTTATTTTAAATAACATAAAAATTTAACCGTGGCGCATACTCAATGTATGAAGCTTACCAGTATAACCTGCGTTTTAATATTAGTTGTCTTGGGAATATGCGGCGCCGTTTACGCGTTTTCGGGCTTTAACTTATTATATTTTTTATGTTTTAAAATAGACTTTGCTTACCGCAGCTTTTTAGCCGTCGGCGGAGTTGCCGCGCTGTACACCGTGTACAGTTTAATCGCCTTTAAACCTTTTAAGGGCTTGAAATAAAATAATGATGCCAAGAATTTTAAAGCCGCGGCGGTGGG
The DNA here is from genome assembly GCA_947175515.1 of uncultured Clostridia bacterium. Taxonomy (GTDB): domain Bacteria; phylum Bacillota; class Clostridia; order Christensenellales; family Borkfalkiaceae; genus Coproplasma. Next base: position 23,242 of record CAMWNA010000027.1, read on the forward strand.
GTGGATTGAAACCACCGGCGGTTTTTTAATTGTAAAAAAATAATAAAAAAAATATTTTAAAGTAATCA
>CAMWNA010000028.1 GCA_947175515.1 uncultured Clostridia bacterium
ATATTAACATTATAAATATAAACCGCATTATAATTGGTTAAACTTTTACACAAAAATTTTCACACTAATAATAAAAAATGCCTCGCTTTCACAAGCGAGGCTTAAAATCCAATTACTTATTTACTTTTCTTTGCGTTCGCAATTATATCAGCAAGCGACGTACCTACCGAAATACTGCCTTCGCTCCAATTCGAAATCTCGTCGTCACCTCTTCTTGAAGAACGAGGTCTGCGGCTTTCGCCCTCTCCGTCATTCTGTTTTTCTGCGCGAGGCTTTCTTTCGGGTTCCGGAAGAAGAGCTTTAATGGAAAGATTCATCTTCTTCATTTCAGTATCAAGCGCAATTATCTTTGCGTCAACTTCATCGCCAACGTTGAGTACCGTTGCCGGAGTTTCTATTCTTTCATAGCTTATCTGAGAAACGTGCACAAGTCCGTCAATACCTTTTTCAACTTCAACAAACGCACCGAAAGGAACAATCCTTACAACCTTGCCGTGAATAACTTCGCCGACGGTGTACTTGTCACTGACCAAATCCCAAGGCTGAGGCTGGAGCTGCTTATATCCAATGGAAACTTTTTTGTTATCACTATCTATTTTAAGCACTTTAAAGTTATATGTTTTGCCGATTTCAAGAACGTCCTTTACTGATTCAACTCCCGTCCATGAAAGATCGGAAATATGAGCAAGACAGTCAAAGCCGTTAACCGATACGAATGCGCCAAAGCTGGTTGTTCTTTCAACTTTGCCTTCAACGACGTCACCAACTGCTATGTTGGCAAAGAAAGCTTCTTCCGATGCAAGCCTTTCAGATTCTTTTGCATCGTATTCTTCCTGTAAAATTACGCGCTGGGAAGCTATTATTTCCTTTCTGCCTGTCTTTTTGATTTCGATAGCACGTAAACGAAGTGTTTTTCCTTCATACTTAGTCAAATCTTTAACAAATCCGGGACGAATTTCCTTCGCGGGAACGAATACTGAATAAGTACCCATCTGGGCAACGAGTCCGCCCTTATTGGTACCCGTGCAAACGACGGAAAACTCTTTACCTGCTTCTATGTCTGCGCTGAGCGCTTCTTCCTCTTTAAGCATTTTTATCATCTTCTGAGAAAGTTTTAAAACAGGTTTAAGTTCAACAACAAGTAAATCGATAGTTTCGCCGATTTTGTCCATATACTCGTCTGCGCTGTAATTTTCGCAGTCGAGCTCGTCTTTGCTCAAAGCTACTTCCTTCTTTGAGAAAGGCAACAAAATCTGAAGTCCTTCGTCAGTTGCCTTTGAAATTGTGGCCTGAACGATTTGACCTTTTTTGAACTTCGATTCGTTGTCGATTTTAGCAACTACGTCAGCCATTGAGTTCGTTGCCTTAACTTCTGTGTTTTCTGCCATCTTTAAGAGAACCTCCCGGGTTTGCGAATTCGGGGTTGACGCCCCTGAAACAATACCTACACTTTTGAAATTTTTTATTTTGGAATAATCCAAATCCTCGGCGTTTGCAAGCCTGAATACGTTATTGCAATACTTTGAAGCAAGCTCATACAGCTTATTAGTATTACTACTGTTTAAACCGCCTATCACAAGCATAGCTTCACACGTTTTTGCAAGATTTTCCGTCTCACGTTGCCGTTCTATAGTAGTATAACAAATCGTCTTGAAAACATCAACTGTTTTTTTACACAGTTTTTTAATATTTTTTATTATTTTTTCAAATTTCTCCGCCGAAAAAGTTGTCTGACACACAATACATAGGTCTTTTAAAGCTAATTCACACGGAATTTTGTTAAAATCGTTCAAAACCAAGGCGTTATTGCCGCACCAGCCTAACAGCCCTAAAACCTCGGGGTGGTCATGTTCACCTATTATTACTATAAATTTACCCTGACTGCTCTGCTCTTCGACTATAGTTTGAGTGCGCTTTACAAAACCGCAAGTACAGTCAACGACTTTGATATTGCGCTTAGCGCAAATATTGTAATACTCCTTAGGAACTCCGTGGGAACGGAATACTACAGTTCCGCCGTCAGGCACGTCGTCAAGATTTTCAACTATCTTCAACCCCTTGCTGCTTAATGCTTTAACAACGTCGGCATTATGAATAATCTCCCCCAACACGAAAGCGTTTTTTACCTCTATTTCGAGCGCAGTATTTACAGCAAATTCTACGCCTTTGCAAAATCCGCTGTTTTTTGCAACTGTTACAATCATTGTTTTTTCTTCTTTTTCTTTTTAGCTCGCATTTCCGAAAGTTCGTAATAAAGCTCGTACATTTTATTCATTAAAATTTCGTCGCATTCGGATATCTCTTTTTCCGTTAGTTTTCTGTCATAGTACTCTGTAAACTCCAAAGGTTCACCGTAAAGCACGTGTGAACGACGCAAAAACCGCAGTTTCTTTATCTGAACAAAAGGAATTATCGGCGTTTTGGTTTTTACCGATAGAGCCGTTGCGCCGCTTTTAAAAGGCAAGAAAATTTCATTTGATTTGTTTCGTGTACCTTCAGGAAAAATTGCCAACGACTCACCGTTTTTCAGATACTTCATTGCTTGCATAACCGCTTTAATATCGTTTCCGTCACGGTTAACGGGAATACACTGGCATTTTAAAACGAATTTTCTCATAAGCCCTTTTTCAAAAAGTTCACTTTTTGCCATAAAATGAACAGGCTTATCTATAGCCCTAACTGAAAACACCACGTCTAAAACGCTGTAATGATTGCCTACTATAATATAAGGAGAATCTTTATATTCCGTCTTGACATGTTTCTTATAAGGAAAAAATGAGCGGTAAAATATACGTTCTAACCGCAACAATAGCCTGAACCATTTTTCAAATTTATTCAGCTTTTTCTTTTCTTTTTTAGCCATTAAATCTATATCCCTTTCTGTATAAGCATTAAAATATATGAAGCTACTTCATCGGCATTCATACTTCCGGTATCCACTTCTATTGCGTTTTCCGCCTTAATCAACGGAGCAATTTTACGCGTTTTGTCCTGTTTGTCACGACGTTTTATTTCATCCAAAACCTCATCAAAAGGTTGATTAATACCTTTTGCACGGTTTTCTGCCGTTCGTCTTTCCGCCCTTACTTTGTCACTTGCATTAAGGTAAAATTTGAAATCGGCATCAGGTAAAACATTTGTGCCGATATCCCTGCCGTCAAGCACACATGAATTGTTTGCAGCAATTCGACGCTGAATTTCAACCATTTTTACCCTTACAAACTCATGCGCAGACACAATGGAGGCCTGCATCGATATTTCAGGCGTACGAATCTTATCAGAAACATCCTCACCATTCAAATACGTTATTTGCGCTCCGCCTACATTACGGACAGCATCATACTTAACATCAATTTCCACATCTTTTAGTATATTTTTAACTTTTTCCTCGTTTGAGCAATCAACGTTTGAACGAATACAAGCTAAAGCACACGCACGATACATTGCACCGGTATCTAAATAAAGCAAATTTAGTTTAGCTGCAATTATTTTAGAAACAGTGCTTTTACCGCTGCCGGCAGGTCCATCTATTGCAATATTAAGCCGTTTTGAAATATCCTTCCTAAGATTTTCTGCACCATTTAAGTAAACTTGTTTCGGTTCGTTATCTATTTCAGCAAGCACCATTACCCTAATGCAAAGCTTTAAAGCTCCGTCTATTTCCGGCTCTAGCGAAGAAAAGAGCGCACAATTAAAAAAGCCTGCTTCCCTTGCCGCTTTTGCCGGATAATAAGAACGAATATCCGACGTGTTGGAAAACATAATGCAAATAATATTTTCGTCGCTTAAATTATTTACGGTTTTAATTTTTTCAAGCAACTCCTTAACACCAGCCTTAATCTCATCGCCGGAATCCTTTAAAATTGTTGTTGCACCTCTAATTGCTTTCATATCTATTCCTTTATACTATTTCCTGCGGCAAAACCCGTCGAAAATGCAATTTGCAGGTTATATCCTCCCGTAAACGCATCTAAATCAAGTACTTCGCCACACATAAACAATCCCTTAATAAACTTACTTTCCATAGTTTTCGGATTGATTTCCTTAATATCAACACCACCGGAGGTAACTATCGCCTCGTCAAATCCGCGTAACGACAATACAAGCATATCAAAATTCTTAATGACTGTCAACAAACTCTGCTTTTCAGTTTTTGTCACTGAGTTAACCTTTTTATCCTGCATTATATTGCTGCGCTTTAATACTTCAGCAATCAACGCTGACGGCAATAGTTGCTTCAAACAATTAGAAACCGACTTGTTTTTATATTCCTCAAAGTCACGCAAAATACGCCTGTCCAGTTGTTCATAACTTAAAGCCGGCTTTAAATCTAAAGTAAACTTTATATTATTTAAATCCAATCTGTTTATTAGGCTTGAAGCAGATAAAACGATCGGACCCGAGACCCCGTAATGAGTAAACAGCATTTCTCCAAAAAATTCTTTTATTGATTTATCGCCATTGTATACCGTAAGCCTAACGTTCTTTAGTGAAAGTCCCTGCAACGACTTGAACCAAGCACCCTTTAAATTAATGCCGCACAACGCTTGCTTAGGCGTGATAATATTATGACCCAAATTTTCAGCAAAGACATAGCCATCACCTGTTGAGCCCGTTGCGGGATAGCTTAATCCACCGGTACAAACTATAACTTTGTCAAAGAAATATCGCCCCTTTTGAGTTGTTATGCCAGACACAGTACTGCTTAAAACGTTAATATTCTTTACTTCTTCGCAAAATTTAAATAATGCGCCTTCGTTCAAGCAATAATTTTCAAGACATCTTGTAACGTCACTCGCCTTATCGGAAACAGGAAAGACTCTTTCTCCGCGCTCAACTTTCAGCTTTAATCCGCCGTCTTCAAAAAACTTCATAGTTGCATCGGGAGAAAAAGCATAGATCGCTCCCGTCATAAATTTCGAATTGTTTACGATATTGGTAAGAAATTCGTCCGGAGTGCAAGCGTGCGTTACGTTACATCTGCCCTTGCCTGTTATATAAATTTTTTTGCCGCATTTTTCATTTTTTTCAAATACGGTTACTTTATTTCCGTTTCGCGCAGCAGCGTATGCAGCAACAAGCCCTGCTGCCCCCGCACCAATTACGGCAACGTTACTCATAATTAAAAACCTTACGGCATGAACGATTTTTCCGCCCATGCCGTCTCTATTTCTATTTAAACAGGATATACCTTATTAGGATTATCGGCTAAATCCTTGTCAATTCCCGTTTGCTTTGCTTTGCGCCATTTAAAGAAATTGGTTGCCACCTCGGGGAATAATGCATAGGATAGCACATCCTCTTCCTTTTCATAAAATCCGTCTGACTTAACCTTTTCAGTCAACTCGCCCATTTCGTCACTTAACAAATCGGCAGGACGGCAATTTATAATCTCTTCGCCGTTTTTAGTACACATCTTGACGATTTCAGGGTTTTTATCACCCGATACCGCACCGTATTTTCCAAGTATCAAATCTTTATACTGTGCGGTAATGGTTTTATATCTTCCCAACAATAAGTTCCAAACAGCCTGCGTTCCAACAATCTGGCTGGAAGGCGTAACCAACGGCGGATAGCCGCAATCCTTTCTTACCTTAGGAACTTCCGCAAGACAATCGAGTAGCTTATCTTCCTGTCCTGCCTGTTTAAGCTGGCTCATCAGGTTTGAAAGCATACCGCCGGGCACCTGATATAATAGTGTATTAATATCAACTCTTCTTACTTTCGGATTGAGGAAACCGTCTTTTTCAAGCCTTGCCGAAACCGTATTAAAATGAGTCACTATAGGCAACAGCTTCTGAATGTCAATGCCCGTATCATACAGCGTTCCTTTAAGCGTTGCTACAAGAGGCTCGGTTGCGGGGTTAGAGGTTCCGTTTCCGAGCGGTGAAAGCGCGCAGTCGACAATATCGACACCTGCCTGAATAGCCATTAAGTTAATCATATCACCAGTACCGGAAGTATTATGCGTATGCAAATGTACTTTGGTTTCGGGTTTTAACGCTTTTTTTAGCTTTTCAACAAGATCGTATGCAGTAAACGGCAACAAAAGATTTGCCATATCTTTAATACAGATATTGTCTGCACCCATATTTTCAAACTGTTTTGCCAAATTTACGAAGTACTCTGTCGTGTGTACGGGACTCGTTGTATATGAAATCGTTGCTTCACAAACGCATTTGCCGCCCTTGCCGTATTTCTTTATAGCTTTAACGGAAGTTTCAAGGTTTCTGGGATCGTTCAACGCATCAAACACCCTTATAACACCCACGCCGTTTTCAATCGATTTGTCTATAAAGCTTTCAACAACATCGTCAGCGTAATGCCTGTAACCTAAAAGATTCTGTCCTCGCAAAAGCATCTGAATCGGAGTCTTTTTAAGATATTTTTTAAGATTTTTTAATCTGTCCCAAGGGTCTTCATTTAAGAACCTTAAGCATGAATCAAACGTAGCGCCGCCCCACGCCTCGAGCGAATAATATCCTATTTCGTCAAGAAGCGGCAATACGGGCTCCATTTCTTCAAACTTCATTCTCGTCGCAGCGTGCGACTGATGCGCGTCGCGAAGTATAGTATCAGTGATTAATACTTTTTTACCTTCCATAAATTCTCCTTAAGCTACCATTGCATTAATGACCGTTGTTACAGCTCCACTTGTTGCAGTACCGTCAACGTAACCGTTAAAGCAAGCAATCAGTATACCGGCCGCAATTGCCGAACCGATAACGCCTGCAACGTTTGGCCCCATAGCGTGCATTAGCAAGTGATTTTGAGGGTCATATTCCCTACCTACATCCTCCGATATTCGCGCCGCCATTGGAACAGCAGAAACACCGGCTGAACCTATAAGCGGATTTATCTGACCTTTTGTGACTTTGCACATGATTTTTGCGACAAGCAGTCCGCCAATAGTTCCTATTATGAAAGCAAACAGACCCAAACCTATAATTTTCAAGGTATCGAGCGTTAAGAAAATATCTCCTTTAGCCTTGCTTCCTACAGCAATTCCGAGGAATATCGTAATCGTATTCATCAGTCCGTTCTGCGCCTGAGTTGAAAGCCTGTCAACGACGCCGGATTCCTTAAACAGATTACCAAGCATCAACATACCCAATAGCGCGATGGACTGCGGTAGAATTATTCCCACAACTAAAGTAACTATCAAAGGGAACAAAATCTTTTCAAGCTTGCTTACCTGACGGAGCGGCTTCATTCTTATTGCGCGTTCCTTTTTCGTGGTAAGCGCACGCATCAAAGGCTTCTGAATTATAGGAATAAGCGCCATATACGAGTATGCGGCTATCGCAATCGTAGGAACATATTTTTCCGCCAAGATAGACGTTGTCATTATTGCCGTAGGTCCGTCCGCACCGCCGATTATAGCAATCGCAGCCGCCGCAGCAACTGAAAACCCAAGCAATATTGCAAGAATAAATGCAACGAATACTCCAAGCTGTGCACCTGCACCTATAAGCATACTCTTAGGATTAGCAATGAGCGGACCGAAATCAGTCATTGCACCTATACCTAGGAATATAAGCGGAGGATATATCACTTTGTCTACACCGAAGTATAAATACCACAATAGTCCGCGGTTTTCAACGTGCTCGTATACTATATCGCCTTCAGGATGAGTGCCCCAAAGCACGCTTTCCGCCCCAGGTATATTTATAAGAAACATACCGAACGCAATCGGAAGAAGCAGCATCGGTTCAAATTTTTTAACTATGGCAAGATACATCAGAACAAACGAAATCAAAATCATAACGTAGTTCTGCCAGTCGCCCTGAACAAACCCCATAGAATCGTACAGGTTGCCGAATATCTCGCCAAAGTTTACAAGTAAACTTTGTTGCATAACCCCTCCGCTTTAACTGATTACCGCAAGAGTTGCGTTTGTTTCAACGTTAGCGCCTTTTGATACACCGAAAGTAACTTTTCCGTCGCAGGGAGCTGTTATTTCATTATCCATCTTCATTGCTTCGAGTACCATAATAGGCTGATCCTTCTTTACTGTACTACCGTCAGCAACAAGCAGATTTTTGATAAGACCGGGGAAAGGCGACAAAACCTTTTCACCGTCAGCCGAAAGCTTGGGTGCAGGTTTAGCTGCGGGGGAAGCTACGGGAACCGCTTTAGGCGCTTGAACGCCGGTGCTTTCACCTACTTCTTCAACGCCAACCGAATAACTTTTTCCGTCAATAGTTACAACAAAATTACGCATATATAAAACTCCTTTTATATCCTTCTTATTCTTTTAACCCTGAATTCGCACTGGGGATTTTCTTCACTGTAATAAGCCATTAAAGCGGCAACTATTACAACCTTAACTTCGTCGCTGACGTCTTCACCGCCTTCGGCAATCGCATCTGTTTTTGCTTCCTGCTTTACTTCTTCAGACTTTTTCTTTTTTAATTTGGAAAAAGCCGATTTACTTTTAGCAGTGAACTTGGCAAGAAAAGCAAGGTTATTGGTCTTTCTCAGAATCAGTCCTATAAGCCAAATAATGAAAATAATCAGAACAATACCGATAACGACTACCAAAAAACCTATCAGCGCGTAAATAAACGCTTCGCCGAAATTACTGAAATAGTAATTTCCGTCACTGTGAGCGTCAATACTTAACAAAAAATTCAACATTTACACCTCACTTTAACAACATCTGAAGCGACGCTACAAGATACTGTTTGACAAAAGACGGCTGAATAATATTATCTATATATCCGCCCTTAGCCGCATTTACAGGGTCTGAATTTTCCTCGGCATAACGTATGGAAAGCTTTTCCTTATCAACATTCTTTTCTGCCGCAAACTCAATTTCCGCACCCTCAACTTCATCAAACAAAGCAATTTTTGCGTTTGCAAATGCATACGAATAATCATAACCCATGCTTTTTGCCGCAAACACGGTATAACCAATACCTATTGCCTTACCGTAGACGACTGAAATTTTCGCCGCATCAATGCAATCTAGAATCGAAACGTATTCGCCGAGCTCCTTTAAAACAAGACTGTTGTTGGTTTCCATATCAGCTTTTATACCGAGCGTATTTACAAACGTCACGTACGGCAGGTTATAGCAACAGGCAAATTCAGCGAAATCTTTAATTTTTCTTACGTTCTGTGCGTTTAACACTACTCCGCTGTCACCGTCAAATATTACTGCTGCTGACGATATGCCGCCTATTCTGCCAAGAACGCATTTAACTTCCGGTGCAAACGACGCGCCTACTTCAACAAAGCTACCTTTGTCGAATACAGCAGTAAGCGTTTTATAGTCGCTTTTTTTATCAAGTCCGCCGATTACGGTATTCAATTCATCGCTTTCATCTACCGATACAGTCAAAAGCCCGTTGATTTTAAGAATAATATCTTTTATATCCGCTAAATTTTTAACAGTGAAAGACGCAATGTTGGCTTTATCCAGTCCGCTTGCTCCGCCGATATCATACTTTCCGACGTTCTTTCCGCTCTGTGCAGTGATAACAAGCGGACTGTTTGCCGCAAGTGCGCTTTTCTTTTCTATAAAGAAAGTAAAATCGCAAAGGCCTGAAAGCACTGCAATCTGACCGTAGACTTCTCCGTCAACAATGAGATACTGCGGAACTGTGCCTTTAAGCTGAGAAGCCTTTAAAATGAGCGAAGCAAGCCCTTCAAGAACGTTCACACCCTCTCCAATCTGCACACCGAGTGAAGAAAGCAAATATATAACCGGCGTAGAGGTTTTTTCCGCCTGATTTAAACATTTTGCTATTTTCTCGCAATTTGCTTTACTTACACCGCCTGAAAGCACTGCACTGTTCTGCGCAACGATATAAAAAGGATAATCGCCCATGGTTGCAAAACCTGTGACTACGCCTTCACCTTCAGCATCCTCTCCGTAAAATTCGTTTTTTGAAAAACTGAACGAGGAAAGTTCGACAAAACTATCTTTATCAATAAGTAAATTAATATCTTTTCTTATATCTTTTCCCGCGTCTAATATTTTTTGCTTACGCGACTGCAATAATCGGATTTTATCCATAAAAAACTCCTGAAAAGCCAAATTTCCTACATATACATTTTATCAAAAATTAGCCCTTTTGCAAACTTAATTGTTATAATTTTATCAAAAAAAATTTTTGTTTGTTTAAAAGAAAAAAGATGACATTTTCGTCATCTTTTCAGTTTAAGCTTAGTTTTAATAAAATTATCTATTTTATCGGAATATTTCCACACAAGCCAGAATGAAATTATAACCACCGCGGCAAGTAGCACCCAAATTAAAATTCCCCACCAAGTATTGAAAGGTATCAGTCCAAGTGAATACGCCGTCGCAAATGACGACATAAGCCGCGTTATCGTAATCATTATCAAGAAGTACGGCCAAGTCATTGAAGACAGACCGGCAACAAAACATAGAACGTCGTCGGGAAACATTGGTAGTAAAAACATTATGGATAATATTAAATAATCTTTTCCCTTTAGCTTTTGCAGCCACTTGTTTAAAGTATCTTCCCCTACTATCCACTTAACTGCTTTAAAACCTACCCACCTACCTATAGCAAACGCAACTATTGATCCCGTAACTATTCCTATAAAGCTGTAAATTGCACATTTAAGCGGCCCAAATAACGCAACGCCTGCCGCAACAGCAACCGACCCCGGCACGGGGAGAATAACAACCTGCAAAAAACAAAACAGTATGAACAGAAATACCGCCATATTGCCGAATTGGGCAATATAATCACGTAAGGCTTGAATGCTGTTTATTTTATTTATTATGCCTGTTGCGCAGATTGCAAAAAAAGTTACAGCAAAAATATCCGCAAATATAAGCGCACACATTATAAGGCGGTAAAAAGTTTGCTTTTTACATAAATATAACGCGATATACGCCATAGATAATACGGCAAATGCCGCGGCAAAAATATAAACGAGCAAAGTAAAATGCTCGCTGATAAACGGCAGACTTTTATAAGCAAGCCCGTATGCAGTAAAAATGAAGGCAACCGCACCGAACAGCACGGCTGCCAAAATATTTACGGTATGTTTTAAAACTTCTCCGAACTTATTCAATTCACTTTCCGAATTTGCACTGCCTTTATTCATTCCATATATATTATATATAAAATAAACAGAATTTATAATTCGGATTTGAAATTTTTTACAGCGTCGGTAGCAAGTTTATCACAAATATTATTATATTCGTTATCTGCGTGACCCTTAACTTTAATAAAATTCAGTTTGTGCTTTTGGGAAAGCAACAGAAGTTCCTTCCATAAATCAGCGTTTAAAACAGGTTTATTATCACTTTTCTTCCATCCGAAACGCTCCCAATCGTGTATCCACCCTTTGTCAAAAGCGTTTACGGTATATGCAGAATCACTGTAAACGTCCACTTCACAAGCTTCTTTCAAGCAATTTAGCCCTTCAATAACAGCTTTAACTTCCATTCGGTTATTCGTAGTTGCGTTTTCCGCACCTGAAATTCGCTTTTCGTGTCCGTTAAACATAAGAACCGCACCCCAGCCGCCGACTCCAGGGTTTCCAGAACATGCGCCGTCCGTATAAAGAGTTACCTTTTTCATCTTTCCGAAAGTTCTTTCGCACGTTTAACGCACGCACTTACCGCTTCGTCAATTATTCCGCAGAAATTCTTTTCTTCAAGCACCTTGACTGCCTCAATTGTCGTTCCGCCCTTACTGCAGACCTGCATTACAAGCTCGGAAATCGACTGCTCGTCTCTTTGCACCATTTCTGCCGCACCTAAAACTGTTTGAACCGCAAGAATTTTCGCCTCGTTTTTCGCAAGTCCCTGCTTAACACCGGCATCTATGAGACTGTCAATAAACATAAAAGCGTATGCCGGACCGCTGCCGCTTATGCCTGTAACGGCGTCCATTTTCACTTCGTCAACGCTTAAGACCGTACCCAAGCAACCAAACACGTTACTTATAAACTCCAAATCATCCATAGATTTATTGAAATCTGACATATCGACGCCGATAACTCCGCTACCGATAGAACAAGGAAGATTCGGCATACACCTAGCAACCTTAACCGCCCCTATACCGATTGAATTTTTAATTGTATTTTTCTTTAAACCAACAATAACTGAAATGACCTTTTCCGGCTTATATCCTGCAAGACTTTTAACTGTTTCTTCAAAATTCTGGGGTTTTACAGCGAAAAGCAGAAATTCACTGTTCTCTGCAACGTAAGCGTTATCCGTAGTGGTTCTTACTCCAAGGTCAGCAACTTTCCCAAGCGCTTCTTCGGAAACGTCGCTGACTATTATTTTCTTTTCACTAAGAAAATCGGATAATACCACGCCTCTTAAAACGGCATGCGCCATAAATCCGCAGCCTATAACCCCTAATTTAAAGCGTTTTTTCATAATTAACTCCGAAAACAGTTGACTTAAATCTGCTGTTATAATATAATTTATTTGTTTTTAAAGTGCTTAGGGGAGTAGCTCAACGGTAGAGTCGCGGTCTCCAAAACCGTCGGTTGCATGTTCGAATCGTGTCTCCCCTGCCACAAAACGTTCCGATATTTTTCGGAGCGTTTTTTTGTTGCAATTTTTAAAAAAACTACTCCCAACCGTATTCAATATAATTTCCACCGCTTAAATAGGCCTTAACAGCCTCGACTCTGTCAGGGATAACATCGGCAGGCAAAAAATTTAAATCTGCCCATAGAAGTTGCGAGCATTTTTCGCTTTCCATTATTTTCGGTTCACCCACAAATTTATCGCACGCAAAATAACCATAATAATATATTTTATCTCCGTCGCGCTTATGTATAAAGCAAATAAACCGCAAATCACTCTTTTTTATGCTTAAACCAAGCTCTTCGACACATTCACGAAGTACTGTGTCTGACATAACCTCGTCTTTTTCAACGTGACCGGAGCAAGACAAATCAAGCAATCCGTCGGCAAAGCCGGTATTTTTGCGCCGTTGCAATAGCACGAGCTTTTTGCCGTCGACTTCCTTCAAAAGCATAAGCACCACGCCCGCAGGCGCCGTAAATCTTTCCATCAGATTTTTACGTCGCCCTTCTGTCCAAGTAAGCTACTGTTGTCCTTAAGTATGGGGTCCACTTCGCTCTTTATAAATTCCTCTGTCTGGGCAGGTGCTCTGCCTATAAACTTAGACGCGTCCAGAATGTCGTCAAGCTTATTGTGTACAGGCGCAAACGTTTTATCTGCTTTAATCAAATCGATAAGATTATTATCCTTGCCTTTTTCCTTTACGTTTTTACCGGCTTCCATAGAAAGCACCCTTATTCTTTCGTGTAGCTCCTGCCTGTTGCCTCCGGCTTTTACACATTCCATCATAATGTTTTCGGTTGCCATAAACGGCAATTCAGCTGCAATGTGTTTTGCAATTACTTTTTCATAAACTACGAGGTTTTCAGAAACGTTCATATATACGTTTAACACGCCGTCAAGTGCAAGGAACGCCTGAGCAATTACAATTCTTCTGTTTGCCGAATCGTCCAGCGTTCTTTCGAACCACTGCGTACCCGCCGTAATAGCGCAGTTCATAGGAAGCGAAATAACGTACCTTGCCAGTGAACCCATTCTTTCACTGCGCATAGGGTTACGCTTATACGCCATTGCCGAAGAACCTATCTGGGATTTTTCAAACGGTTCTTCGATTTCCTTCATATTCTGCAAAAGACGAATATCGTTTGAGAATTTATACGCACTCTGTGCAATTTGCGAAAGCACGCATAAAACGTTATAATCAAATTTTCTTGGATACGTCTGTCCTGTAACAGCGTAAACTTTGTCGTATCCAAGTTTTTGGATAACTTTATTTTCAAGCTCCTTTACCTTTTTCTCATCGCCTTCGAAAAGCTCCATAAAGCTAGCCTGCGTGCCCGTAGTTCCCTTCACTCCGCGAAGCTTAAACGCCTGTTGCAAGTTCACAAGGTTGTTATAGTCAAGAGTTAAATCCTGAAGCCAAAGCGAAGCACGTTTGCCTACCGTGGTAAGCTGCGCAGGCTGCAAATGTGTGAAACCGAGCGCAGGCATTCCTTTATATTTAAGGGCAAATGCGCGGAGCTTGTCCATAACGTTTACAAGCTTCGCCTTTATAATTTCAAGCGCGTCGTTTATTATTATCAGCTCGGAATTGCAGTCAACGAAGCAGCTTGTAGCGCCCAAATGAATTATCGGCATAGCCGAAACAGCCTGTGAACCGAACGCCTTTACGTGCGCCATAACGTCGTGGCGAACTTCCCTTTCAAACTTTTCCGCAAGCTCGAAGTTAATGCTTTCAGCATATTTTTTCATTTCATCGACCTGCGAAGGCGTTATTTTTAAGCCAAGCTCCATTTCAGCTTCCGCAAGGGCAATCCATAACTTTCTCCATAGCTTGAAACGCTTATCGTCTGAAAAGTTTTCTGCCATAGCTTTGCTGGCGTATCTTGTGATTAAAGGATTCTGATAAACCGAATTATCCGTCATAAGTATCTCCGTTTAAAATTTTGCAGGTTCGGGATATTCTTCCCCGAAGGTTTCAACCGTAACTTTTTTCATTACCTGCGGCGTCTTTGGCTTATCGCTCCAATCCGTGTCCACGGTGGCGATAGCGTCAACCACCTCAATGCCCTCTATAACCTTGCCGAATGCAGCGTATTGTCCGTCAAGATGCGACGAATTTTTATGCATAATAAAGAACTGTGAACCGGCACTGTCAGGAGCCATAGCACGAGCCATAGAAAGCACTCCGCGCTCATGCTTTATATCATTTTCCAAAAAACCGTTTAAGGCGAACTCTCCCTTTATATAGTAGCCCGGACCGCCCGTTCCGACGCCTGCAGGGTCACCTCCCTGAATCATAAAACCGCAGATTACGCGGTGAAATATAAGCCCGTCGTAAAATCCGCTGTTTGCCAGACTGATAAAATTATTTACCGTATTAGGTGCTTTGTCAGGGAAAAGCTCCGCTTTTATAACCCTTCCGTTTTCCATCTCAATTGTGACTATTGGATTTTGCATAATAAATCTCCTTATAATTCGCTGTATTTTTCGAGCTTGACGCCGGCTTCTTCAAAAAGCTGAACGGAAAACCCGTCAGGATAGCCCTCTTTGTAAACTACGCGGGTTATTCCCGAATTAATAATAATTTTAGCGCAGATAACACAGGGTTGATGAGTGCAGTACAAAGTACATCCTTCAACACTGCATCCTACCCTAGCCGCCTGAATTATTGCATTTTGCTCGGCATGAACGGCATAACACAACTCGTGCTTGGTACCGCTTTCTACATTAAGCTTCTTTCTGAGGCACTCCTTTTTATCTACGCAGCTTTTTATTCCCTGAGGAGCGCCGTTATAACCCGTAGCTATTATGCGCTTATTCTTTACAATAACCGCTCCTACATGTCTAGATTCCTGAAAACAGCTTGACCAAGCTCCGATTTGCTCGGTCATTTCCATAAATCTTTTATCCCACTTATCCATAAAACGTTACCTTCTTTTGATTAATTTTAATTGTAGCATAAATTTTCCTGAATTGCAATTTTTTACAATATTATGTTTGACTTTATTTTACCTTGTTTATAAAATATCTGTGATAAAAATTAAATAAATTTCGGAGGAATTTATTATGACAATCAAACCGTTATTCGACAAAGTTGTAGTCGAAGGTTTAAAAGCAGAAGAAAAAACAAAAAGCGGACTTTATTTAACTTCCGCCTCACAGGAAAAACCTGCAACATGCGTAGTTATTGCAGTTGGTCCCGGCGGCATAGTCGACGGCAAGGAAGTAAAAATGCAGGTTAAAGTCGGCGACAAAGTACTGCTTGCCAAATACAGCGGCACCGAAGTAAAAGTAGACGAAAAAGAATACACGATTATCCGCCAGAGCGATATTCTGGCTATCGTAGAATAAGTAGAATAATTTTTAATAAGGAGTTTAAATTTATGGCTAAACAGATTAAATACGGCGATGAAGCCAGAAAAAAACTTGAAACGGGTGTAAACGTAATTGCGGATACTGTAAAAATCACCCTCGGACCCAAGGGCAGGAACGTAGTTCTTGACAAAAAATTCGGCGCACCCCTTATTACCAATGACGGTGTTACCATTGCAAAGGAAATCGAACTCGAGGACCCGTTTGAAAATATGGGCGCACAGCTCGTCAAAGAAGTTTCCACAAAAACTAACGACGTCGCAGGAGACGGCACCACTACCGCCGTCGTTCTTGCACAGGCAATAGTTAAAGAAGGATTAAAAAATCTTGCCGCAGGCGCAAACCCCGTTATTTTAAAGAAAGGTATTGCCAGCGCAGTAGACACCGCCGTTGAAAAGATAAAAAAGATTTCTAAACCGGTAGAAAACAAACTCGGCATTCAGCAGGTTGCATCAATTTCCGCTGGCGACGAGAAAATTGGAGAACTCATTGCAAACGCAATGGAAATAGTCGGCAAAGACGGTGTAATTACCGTTGAAGAGGGCAAAACAATGGCAACCGAGCTTACCACTGTTGAAGGCATGCAGTTTGACAGAGGTTATGCCTCTGCATACATGGTAACCAATACAGATAAAATGGAAGCCGTACTTGATAACCCCTACATTCTTATTACAGATAAAAAAGTTTCCTCCTTGCAGGAAATTCTGCCTGTAATCGAACCTATTGCGCAGCAGGGCGCAAGACTTTTAATTATTGCCGAGGACGTGGAAGGCGACGCGCTTGCCTCACTTATAGTAAACAAGTTAAAGGGCGTTTTAAACTGTGTTGCCGTCAAAGCACCTGGCTTTGGAGACAGAAGGAAAGCAATGCTTGAAGATATTGCTATTCTTACAGGCGGAACAGTCATTTCATCAGATTTAGGGTATGAATTCAAGGACGTAACAACTGATATGCTTGGCAGAGCGGCACAGGTTAAGGTAGACAAAGATAACACCACCATTATAGACGGTGCAGGTGACGCAAAGGCCATTAAGGCGCGCGTTTCCTCTATAAAGGCGCAGATTGCGGAAACGACTTCTGAATATGACAAGGAAAAGCTACAGGAAAGACTTGCAAAACTTGCAGGCGGCGTGGCAGTTATCAACGTAGGCGCGGCTACTGAAGTTGAAATGAAAGAAAAGAAACTCCGTATAGAGGACGCGCTTGCAGCTACGCGCGCGGCTGTTGAGGAAGGAATAGTTCCTGGAGGCGGCGTTGCCCTGCTTTCCACTATTCCGGAGCTTGCAAAGCTTATCGAAACCCTCGAAGGCGATGAAAAAACCGGCGCTGCAATAGTTATGAAAGCAATTGAAGAACCCGTCCGTCAGATTGCAAAGAATGCAGGACTTGACGGCTCGGTAGTAGTAAACAATATTCTTTCGGCAAAGAAAGCAAACTACGGCTTTGACGCTTTAAAGAACGAATACACCGATATGGTTAAAAGCGGCATTATAGACCCGACTAAGGTTTCACGCTCGGTACTTCAAAACGCCGCCTCGGTTGCAGCTACACTTCTCACAACAGAAAGCATAGTAACAGATATTCCCACCCCTCCAGCTCCGACGCCTATGGGCGGAGCACCCGATATGGGCGGAATGTATTAATTGTCGATAAATAATTAAATAAGCCCGACGGAGCAAATGCACCGTCGGGCTTATTATTTTAAAGCATTTTATTTATTATTGCTAATATTATTTTTAACATCTTCGTCTTTTGTAAAAACGAGAATAAATTCAAGCACTACTGTTACAGCAATTAATAAGATAAATACAATAGACATCGCTTTAACCGAATATACAAAGCATAAGCTTAATATAAAAGAAAAATTAACAATTCCTGCAACCATTCCATAAAAATAACCGAAGCGTGCTATTCGCCAAGTTAAGTTTCTATATCTTCCGTCAATTATCGCATATGCCACCGTAAACCAAATTCCATAGCATAGCTATTATCCCTAAAACACCGAGAATTATATTGACGGCATTATGCTTATCCGTATAAATTTCAAATCCACATATCGAATATTCTCCGCCGCCGTTAAATCCGGCGCTAAAAAATTCAAACATTATAGAAACAACCGCCAAAACAGTCATTAACGCTGTTAGCGCACACTAAACTCTGATATTTTTATCCTTTACTTTTTCATATTTTAATTTCCTTAATAATTGCATAAATTTTGCTATCTTCTATTATGCCGTTTTTAACTATGCTTGAACGAAGTGTCCCTTCACACGTAAAGCCGGCTTTTTCAAGCACTCGGCAAGAAGCTATATTGCGCGCAAAAGGTTCAGCATAAATTCTTATAATATTCGTATTATCAAATACATTTTTGCAGACCTTCCTAATTGCGCAGGTCGCTATACCCATATTCCAATATTTTTCTCCAACATAATAACCCATTTCGGCAGTCCTGTAATATACGTTATCCTGCCTGAAAACGCCCACACAACCAACCACCTTCTCTTCATAAACAATAGCAAACGCAAACGTTGAATTCTTATCCGAATTGAGAATAAAATTTATATATTCACGCGCATCGTCAGCCGTATAAGGATAGGGCAAGCCATCACGCAAATTATCCATTATTTTCTTATTATTGAGAAGCTCCGCCATACTTTCAGCATCATCTAATTTACACGGTCGTATAGTACAGTCCATTTAATCACCTCAACTTAGTTAATATTCGTTCTAGCGCGTATTTACCGTGTTCGTAGGTTAAACCGCCTTGAAAATAAGCTATATACGGTGGTTTTACAGGTCCGTCGGCAGAAAGCTCGATACTTGCGCCGGATACAAAAGTTCCAGCTGCCATTATAATTTTCTCGTCATACCCGGGCATATTCCAAGGCTCGCACGTAACGAACCCGTCCACCGGTGATGCAAACTGAACCTCTCGTATGAAATTTATCATTTTATCAGCGCTGTCGAACTCAATCGCTCGTGTAATGTCGTACGGCATTTTGTCAAGCGAAGGAAAATTTTTATAGCCCAATTCGCACATAGCCTGACCGATTAACAGTCCCGTCTTTAAAGCCTGAGCAACGGTATGCGGAGCCATAAATAGTCCCTGATAAAAATATTGGTATCCGCCGGCATATGAACCAACTTCTAAACCGATTGACGGCGCGGTTAGTCTTTTCCCTATGAGTTCTATATATCGTGATTTTCCGCAAATATAACCGCCCGTCACGGCAAGACCGCCGCCGGCGTTTTTTATAAGCGAACCCGCTATAATATCTGCCCCCACTTCAGTCGGTTCATTTTTTTCTACAAATTCGCCGTAACAGTTATCTACAAAAATGCAACCTTTAAAGCCAAGTGAACGTACAAATTTACAAGCTTTCTCTATTTCAAAGCAGGAAAACGCGTCACGAAGCTCGTAACCGCGCGAACGCTGGATATATACAACCTTAACGCTATCATTAAACTTTTCTTTTATTATAGAATAATCAAATTTACCGTTAACGTCCAATTCACAGTATTCGAATTTTACGCCGAATTCTTTTAAGGAGCCGTTGTTCTCACCAAAGATAACGCCGCGAATCGTATCGTACGGCATACCGCTTATACAAAACAGCGTATCACCAGGGCGAAGAAGCCCAAATAAAGCAACAGTTAAAGCGTGAGTACCGGATAAAAGATGCGGTGAAACTATACCGCTTTCAGCGCCGAAAGATTTTGCGTAAATCTTACCGAGAGTATCCCTACCTTCATCGTCGTACCCGTAACCGGACGTAGGATTAAAATGCCTTAAAGAAACGCGGCAATCTTTGAAAGCGTTTAAAACCTTTATTTGATTAAAATAAGCAATATCATCAATAGCTCTGAATTTAGCCGTAAGCTTTGCTTCACACTTTTCTATAAATTTATCCATTAATAATCTCCAAAACCTTTTCTGCAGTGGCTTCGTCGGAATTAAGCCAAACTATGCCTTGAAGTTTTTTGAAAAAAGTTATCTGTCTTTTTGCATAATGACGGGTATTTTGCTTGATTTTGTCACGCATAGTACTTTCCATATCTCCGTTTTTAAGCCCAAAAAGCACTTCTTTATATCCGATAGCTTGCATGCTTTGACAGTTTTCATCTATTCCGCTATTTATTAAGCCTTTTACTTCTTCAATAAGTCCGCTATCAAACATTTCGTCAACGCGCAAATTAATTCTTTCGTACAATTCTTCGCGCGGATAATTTATAGCCACCGCCGTATAACGGTATTTAGGTTTAAGAGTATCGGAAATTTCAGACTTCATTCTGCCGCTGATTTCATAAATTTCAAGCGCACGGATAACTCTTTTTACGTCGTTACAGTGCAACTTTTGCGCCGTCTTGATATCGGTACGTTTCAATAATTCATATAAATATTCTTTACCGTGAGTTTTTAAAAGCCCGTCATACTTTTGTCGCACTTCAAGATTCGCAGCAGTATTACCGTAACTTAAATCAAACAAAAGCGAATTTATATAAAAACCAGTGCCGCCGCAAATAACAGGCGTTTTATTTTGGTATAAAAGTCCGTCTAAAACAGGTGTTGCTACTTGGGCATAATCAGAAACGCTGTAATTTGCATAAGGCTCCACCACGTCAATCATATGATGCTTGATACCACGCATTTCAGTTATTGTAGGCTTTGCCGTTCCGATATTCAGCCCCTTATAAACCAATTGAGAATCGGCTGAAATTACTTCGCTGTTTAACTTTAAAGCACATTCGACGGCAAGTCTGCTTTTGCCGGTAGCCGTTGCGCCGCAGATAACAAGAATCTTGTTCAAATCAAACTATCCTCTTGAACATTTTTTCGATATCTCGTTTTGTGAGCGCAAAGCACACAGGTCTGCCGTGCGGACATTTTAAACCCATATTGCCTTCAAGCATTTTAAACAACGCGTTAACCTCTTCTTCCGTAAGCTGCTGTCCGCCTTTTATTGCATGCTTGCAAGCCGTCATTGCAATTTTGTCTTTTAAAACCTCCTCTAACCTTATATCTTTGAGCCCGTTTAAATTGGATAAAAGCTCGTCAAAAAATTCCTTTAAATCAATATCTTGCAAGTCCGTAGGCACTGCGTCAATTTTGTACGCCCCCGAACCGAACGGCTGAATATCAAAACCCATACTGCGTATGATTTTTATGTTATCTTCAATGAAGCGACTTTCCTGTGAATTAACGTCCAGAAGATAGGAAGAAAGAAACCCTTGCTTATCAACTTTTCGGTTTGCTATTTTTTCGCAAAGCCTATCGTAAATAAGTCGCTCATGCGCAGCATGCTGGTCAATGATGTAAACGGTATCACGAATTTCATACATTAAATAGGTATTGAACAAATTGCCCTTAAATTTACACGACTGGTATTCAATAACCTGCTGTTCGTACTTCACACGTTCGTTTGCCGCGTTGATGCGACTATCAGGCTCCACACCTAAAAATGTATTAGAAATAGCATCGTTAGTAACCTGCATAACTACGGGTTCTTTTTTTGGCAAAAAGTTATACAACGGTTCCTCGGCTATAGGATCGTAAAAGCTTTTCTTTGCCTGCGCTTTTACTACGCTTGATGTTTGCGCCTGATCTTCATACAATTTGCGTTCTGTTGCTTGCTCGGGTTTTATTGAATTATTTACTTCCGCCGTGGATTTAACCTCGGGCAAATACGCTTTATCAATTGCATCAACGACGAATTCTGCCGCCGTTGCCGTTCCGTCAAGCACTGAAGATATAACCGAATAAACCGCGCTGAATATAACGCGATTATCTACAAATCTTACGTCCGCTTTGTTAGGATGAACGTTCACGTCAACCATATCTGTAGGCACGTCTACGTTTAAAACGAAAAACGGGTACTGCCGCTTCATCATATAACTCGCATATGCGTTGCTTATTGCAGTATTAATTGTTGTATTTACAATATACCCTGGCTCGTATCCCCATCTGACGCTGCCGCCGATCTTACGCGG
>CAMWNA010000029.1 GCA_947175515.1 uncultured Clostridia bacterium
GGCTGCCTCACATAAAAAACCTTTAACAGTTTAAAATTTCGGCGTAAGCCGTGTTTAAAAAAATAAAAAAATATTTTCGATTGATACGGAGGAGTTATGAAGAAAAAACGCATTTTATCGTTACTTGCCTGCGGCGTAATGGCTGCCGGCGCAACAATTGGCTTAGCCGCCTGCAAAAAGGACGACAATACCATAACCGTCTGGGCGCCCCAGAACCAACAGACCCTCGTTAAAAGTCTTGTGGATGATTTCCTTAAGGAAAATCCCGATTTCGGACTTAACGTAAACTTCGGCGTCTGCGGCGAGGATCAGGCTTTCGCAACCGTCAGCAAGGACGTGCAGGCAAGCGCTGATATTTACGGCTTTGCAAACGACCAGCTTATGAATTTAAGGAAAGCCGGCGGACTTTCGCCTTTAAGCGATAAAGCGGTAGACGTTATAAAGCAGAACAACGATTTGAAATCGGTTGATGCGGGTAAAATTACCGAAGGCGGAGTAGACAAATATTACGGCTATCCGTATGCGGCGGACAACGGCTTCTTTATGTACTACGACAAGAGCGTGGTAACGGACGAATCCGCGGCAACCCTCGAAGGCGTGCTCAATTCGTGCGCAAAGCAGCATAAATATTTCGTTATGCAGCTTGCGGCAGAAGGCGGCTGGTACGTCGGCTCGTTCTTCTATGCGGCGGGCGGCGAATATAAAATCAAATGGAACGGCTCCACGCTTGAAAGCGCCGGCGTAAACTTTGACGAAATGGCGGTTGACGTAAACGGAGACGTAAGCACTGAATACACTATCGGACAGATTGGCGGTAACGCTGTAATAGATCTCGTCAACGATACGCAGGTTTTCAAATCGGGCGACGACTCGGTTATTCAGCAGCTTCTTACGAGCAAACAGCTCGGTGCGGCTATTTCCGGCACGTGGAACGCGGCGCTCTTCCAAGAAAAGCTGGGCAGCAATTATGCGGCTACCAAGCTTCCCACCTACAAGGGTATTGACGGCAGAAACTATCAGATGAAGCCTTTTATCGGATACAAGCTTTACGCGGTTAACCCTTATTCCAACCACGCGGCTGAATCACACCGCCTTGCGGCTTATCTTGCAAGCGAAACTGCGCAGACAAAGCGCTTTGAAGCTTTGGGAATAGGTCCTTCAAACCTCAACGTACAGAATACTGAGGCAGTAAAGAGTAACGTGGCGCTTCAGGCATTGTTTTCGCAGAGAGATTTCGCCGTAGTTCAGGAATCCTTGCCTGATTCGTACTGGTCTACCTTCAAGGCGTTTGCGGCAGACGTCTGCAACGGCGCAATTAATAAGGGCAATCTTTCCGATAGTCTTCAGGCTGTAGTAGACGGTCTTAATATCTGACTTATAAAAATTAATTAAACGGTTTCGGGGCGGGTTTTACTTTGCCCCGAACTGTGATAGAGGGAGAAAAAGTATGACGCAACAAGTATCCGAACTCGAATACCTGAAAATGACGGCGTGGCAGAAATTCTGTTACAGGTTCGTTGCGTTCTTCAAGCGTCTGCCGTTGATGTTCGTCAATTTCTTTAAAGTCACTATACCTGCCAAAGCCAAAAGGTTGGGCTTAAGGTTTAAGGATATGGGGCTTACTATAGGCAGGGCGGCAAAATACGGCGACTGGAAAACGAGAACGTCGTTCATTGTTTTCGGCTTTTCGCAGCTTCTGCGCAAGCAGTGGCTCAGGGGAATTTTATTTCTCGTGTTTGAGTTGGTTTTTATTCTTTACATGGCTCTTTTCGGCGGACAGTATCTCGGGCTTATGGGAAGCTTGGGCACCACCGAATCGTATATGGTAGAAGACGAGTACGGCTACGGAAAATACGTAACCGGCGACAACAGCCTTTTAATACTTCTGTACGGACTTTTAACCATTCTGTTTATATGCGTGTTCGTATACGCTTGGTATAAAAACGTTAAGTCGGCTTATCTTACACAGGAAATAGTAGAAGCCAAGCAGAATCTTGCAACGGCAAAGCAGGACGTTGCTTCGCTTTTAGACGAGCAGTACCATAAAACGCTTTTGGGCATTCCTCTTGCAGGACTGACGATTTTCACGATTATCCCCATAATCTTTATGGTGTTCCTTGCGTTCACTAACTACGACTTGGACCATATGCCTCCGACAAAGCTGTTTACTTGGATCGGCTGGAAAAACTTTTCGGCAGTTTTCGGCGGCAACCTTGCGCAGGCGGAAAACTTCGGCTACACGTTTGCAAAGCTGTTGCTGTGGACGGTAATCTGGGCGTTCTTTGCTACGTTCTCAAACTATATCTTGGGAATGATAGTCGCGATAATCATAAATAAGAAGGGAATACGCCTTAAAAAACTCTGGCGTACGGTGCTGGTTATGACGATAGCCGTACCCCAGTTCGTTTCGCTTCTTTTGATGTCGCAAATGCTTTCGGATACGGGCGCGATTAACAACCTGCTTATAAGCTGGGGTTGGATAAGCAAACCTATTAAATTTCTGTCCGACGGCAATATCGCCAAGGTTTCTATAATAATCGTAAATATCTGGATAGGTATTCCTTATACGATGCTTATATGCACGGGTATACTTATGAATATACCTGAAGACTTGTACGAGTCCGCAAGGATAGACGGTGCAGGTCCCGTAAAGGCGTTTTTCAAAATAACGCTTCCTTATATGCTTCACGTAACGGCGCCCTATTTGATTACCCAGTTTATCGGAAACTTAAATAACTTCAACGTAATTTATCTTCTGACGGGCGGCAATCCTACGACGCTGAGCTATGCGGGCAACGCGGGCAAGACCGACCTTCTCATAACGTGGCTTTATAAGCTCGTTATGGAACGCCAGCTTTACGGCTTGGCTTCCGTAATTAGCATCCTTATGTTCATAATAACCGCCGTGGTTTCGCTTATTGTTTACAATAAGTCGGGCTCGGTGAAGAACGAGGAGGAATTCATGTAATGGCAAAGAAATTCCGCAGTAAAAAGCGCGTTGAGCGCACGACTAATATAGTCATCTACGTAATATTAACGCTTATAAGCATAATATGGCTGTTTCCGTTCTTCTATCTTATTATTCAGTCTTTAAGGGCGGAACAGGGCACGGCAACCCCGTACTTCTGGCCGAAGGGCTGGACGTTTGACAACTACGTCAAGCTGTTTACGGACAAATCAATATTCAACTTCCCCAAGTGGTACGGCACTACGCTTATCATCGCAATCGTCGTTACCGTTATCCAGACTGTCATCGTCTTAGTTACCAGCTATGCGCTTTCAAGGCTGCGCTTTAAAATGAGAAAGCCTTTAATGAACTTAATGCTCGTTTTGGGAATGTTCCCGGGCTTTATGTCAATGACAGCTATATACTTCCTTTTGAAGCTTGTCGGCTTGACGCAGTCGTTCGGGCTTGTCGGTCTGGTTTTGGTTTACGTAGCAAGCTCATGTATGGGCTATTACATTTGCAAGGGCTTTTTCGATACTATTCCAAAATCTCTTGACGAGGCGGCGAGAATTGACGGCGCAAACCGCCATACGGTTTTTATTAAAATAATTCTTCCGCTTGCAAAGCCGATAATTATTTACACGATATTAACTTCGTTTATGGCGCCTTGGGGCGAGTATATGTTTGCTTCCCTTATGGCGTTCGGCGACCAAAGCTACTACAACGTTGCAGTCGGCTTAAAGGCAATGCTTGACAAGGAAACGGCTACCGAGTACTTCACGCGCTTCTGCGCGGCGGCAGTGCTGATATCGATTCCTATAACGGCGCTGTTTCTGTGGCTGCAGAAATACTACGTGCAGGGCGTAACCGGCGGTTCGGTAAAGGGTTAAACTATGAAGAAAAAATTTTTAAAAATTATGACGGCGCTCGTGCTGGCACTCACCGTGTTTCTTGCGGTGCTGCCGCTTACGGCGTGCAAGAAAGATAATAATTCACGGGAAGTAAAATTCCTTGAAGAAAATATCATAGACGACAAGTACGACAACTATTACGAGATTTTCGTATATTCGTTCTGCGATTCCGACGGCGACGGCATCGGCGATTTGAACGGTGTCGCGCAGAAAATGGACTACATCCGCGATATGGGCTATACGGGTATATGGCTTATGCCCATAAATCCCTGCGCGAGCTACCACGGCTATGACGTAACCGACTATTACGGCATTAATCCCAAGTACGGCACTTTGGAAGATTATCAGAATCTTTTATCCGTCGCGCACGAAAAGGGCGTAAAAGTAATAATGGATTTGGTAATCAACCATACCTCGTCGCAGCACCCTTGGTTTAAAGACGAGCTTGCGAAGAAAAATAACGGCGCAGCAATATCCGCTGCTAACGATTTTTATAATTGGTCAAGAACGCAAAAAGACAACTATTCCAAGAGCGGCAATGTCTGGTATGAAGCACAGTTCGATTCGGGTATGCCGGACTTGAATCTTTCAAGCGAAAAGTTACGTGCAGAAATCGAAAAAATTTTAAAGCACTGGCTTGAAATGGGCACGGACGGTTTCCGTCTTGACGGGTGCTATTACTACGGCGCAGGCAATGCTGCAAGCGGCGAATTCTGTCAGTATGTCCACGATACCGCTTTAAAGTACAACGAAAACGTGTATATTGTAGGCGAATGCTGGGGGCCCAGCAGAACGGTTATGAAAAACAGCTATTATGCAAGCGGAGTTGAAAGCTTTTTCGATTTCGACGTAACCAACGAAGTGGTCGGTTCTATCAATACCGCGAGCGGTGACGATTTCTTCAACTCTATGCGCCAGTGTGCAAAAACGGTTTCGGGAATCGAGGGCGCTATTGCGGCTCCGTTTTTAAGCAACCACGACAACGGTAAGGGCAGGATAGCAGGCAGGATGTCGCGCGACCCTGTAAAGATACAGTTCGCTTACGGACTTCTGTCGTTGTATTCTGGCAACACCTTTACTTATTACGGCGACGAAATAGGTATGTTTGCCAAGAACCCGAACAGCGACCCCGACCTCCGCGTAGGCATACTTTGGAACGACGCGTCAAGCTTAACAACGCCTCCTCCGGGAGCAAATACCGATACGGATTACGCTTTCGGCAGCGTTGAAGCGCAGCTTGCGGACAGCAATTCAATTATCAATTATTACAAAATGTGCAACAACGCGCGCAACGCTTTCCCTGCGCTTATGAGAGGTGAAGCCACACGCGTGTTCCTTGACGAATACAACCCCGCAGTACTAGTTTTCAAAAAGACCTATAAAGAACAGACTATTACGATAGCCGTAAATCTTTCGGAGAACGAAAACCGTGCGGACGGTGTGGAAGGCACGTTAGCGCAAAGCATATGCGTAAGCGGCAAAATAGGGCGCGAAGGCACTTCTTTGAATATGCCCGGTTATTCAATAGCAATTTTAACTTAAAAGGAAGGGGAAAATTATGGCAGGTTTAAGTCTTAAACATATTTATAAGGTTTATCCCAACGGCACTAAAGCCGTAAGCGATTTCAATATGGAAATCGCCGATAAGGAATTTATAGTATTCGTCGGACCCTCCGGCTGCGGTAAATCGACTACGCTTAGAATGATTGCCGGTCTTGAAGATATTTCCGCAGGCGAGCTTACGATAGGCGAAAACGTCGTAAACGATATGGAGCCAAAGGACAGGGACATTGCAATGGTGTTCCAGAACTACGCGTTGTATCCGCATATGACGGTATTTGAAAACATCGCGTTCGGACTCAGACTGAGGAAGCTTCCCAAAGACGAAATCAACAGACGCGTAACGGAGGCGGCTGAGATTTTAGGCATTACAGAATATCTTAGCAAAAAGCCCAAGGAAATGTCCGGCGGACAAAGACAGAGGGTTTCTTTAGGTCGTGCAATAGTTCGTGAACCCAAGGTAATGCTTTTGGACGAACCTCTATCAAATCTTGACGCAAAGCTCCGCACCCAGATGCGTTCGGAAATAGCAAAACTCCATGCAAAGCTTCAGACTACGTTTATCTACGTAACCCACGACCAGATTGAAGCAATGACTATGGGTACGCGCATTGTCGTTATGAAAGACGGCTTCGTTCAGCAAATCGATACGCCCAAAAACTTATACGATTACCCTGGAAATAAATTCGTTGCAGGCTTTATAGGAACGCCTCAAATGAACTTCTTCGAAGGCACGCTTTTGAAGAAGGGCGATAACGTAGAAATCAACTTCGAATATTCCGAAGCAAAGGTAACCGTGCCGTATTCAATGATGTATAAGGCGAAGCCCTCGTATCTCGACGGCAAGAAGAAGGTTTATATCGGTCTTAGGGCGGAAGCGGTTTCAGTCAACCCTGCGGTCGTTAAAGCAAGTAAATCCGTTATTAAGGTTCGCGTTTCCCACAAGGAAGAGCTGGGCAACCAAACGCTTATTTACGGCGATATTAATATGCAGGGCGACGGCTATACCGAAAGCTCCACGCGCATAATAATTAATGCCGATGTTGCGGTTGATTTTAAATCAGGAGATATTATTGATGCTGCGCTCGATATAAACAAGGTTCACCTTTTCGACGAGGAAAGCGAAGTCAGCATACTTCCCAGAATACCCGAATACAACTACGTTGACTGCACTGTAAAAGACGGCGCGCTCTCGTTCTTGGGCGTAGAGCTTAAAATGCCTTCTGCAATCAACTGCCCCGACGGCAAGTACGACTTGCTTATCCCTACGGACGCGATAACGGTAAAGGGCAAGGATGCGGATATTACCGTTGTCGCCAACGAAAATATAAACGGCGTCAATCTTTTATCGTTTGAATTGGGCGGCAGAAGAATGTTCGCCGTAACCGACGAGGAAGTAAAGAAGGGTAAGGCAAAAATTGCTATCGACTGGAAGAAGATTTCAATTCTTTCTGCGGACGGCACGGTTGTCGAAGCTATGCCCTCAGTTATGACCTTCGAGGGCAGGCTGTTAAAAGAAAAGGTTGTTGAGGAAGTAACCGAAAAAGATAAAACAAAAAAGAAAAAGGTTATTAAGTTCTTCCTTGAAATCAGCGGCTATAAAACGGCATGCCCCGATAAAATTGCGGATAAGCTTATTACCGCTATTGGTGTAAAGCACGCCTTCGGCGAAAAGCTTTTATTCGAATGCGGACCTTACGATTTGAAAATTGCAGAGGAAGGAATATCCGCCGAAGCCGCAGAAACGGCAGATTACGGCAGGGAAAAATTTGCAGTACTCAAAGTCGGCGAAAATACGGTTTACGCTTATACGGAAGCACAGGTTTCAGGCTCGGTTAATCTTTTGCCCGAAGTCGATAAGCTTTCGATTATTCAGGCTGATAAGCATATAAGAATAGTTTAAATACACCAAGTTTTTTCAGCGGAGTTGACTCCGTAAAAAACTCTCATCCTTATTTTGAAAAGCGGGGAACTGCGTTCTCCGTTTTTCGATGCGGAGGGGTGAAAAATAAATTTAAGGGCGGAATAAATTTAATTTTAAGGACGGTTTTAAATGGATACGGGTTTGTTTTTACAATCTCTTGAAAAACTTGAAGCGCAGAACAAAGACTCCATAACTTTATATAACGAAATTTCCTCGCTTGCACTGAAATGCGCCGGCGAGCCGGAGCCTTCGACCTCCAAGCGCAGCGCATACTACCTGTCAATGGAGTTTTTAATCGGGCGTAGCTTTTTCAATAACCTAATGGAGCTGGGCGTGCTGGAAGAAACGCGTGAAATCCTTGCAAAAAAAGGTATCGATATAAACGTGTTCGAGGAGATTGAGGACGCGGCTCTCGGCAACGGCGGATTGGGTCGTCTTGCGGCGTGCTTTTTGGATTCCGCCGCAGGGCTCGGGCTTCCGCTGTACGGTTACGGCATACGCTATAAATACGGACTTTTCAAACAGGCGATAGAGGGCGGCTTTCAGGTTGAACTGCCCGACGACTGGCAGCGCTTCGGCGACCCGTGGAGTATACGCCGAGAAGAGGAAAAACGGCTTATAGTATTTGCGGATATGGAAGTTTACGCCGTTCCTTACGATATGCCCGTATACGGAAAGCGCACCAACGCGCTGCGTCTTTTTCAGGCGGAGGGAAGCGAACAAGCCGAAAAAATCAGCGAATATTTATACCCTGCCGACGATACCGAGGAAGGCAAGCTTTTAAGATTAAGACAGGAATATTTCTTTTCGGCTGCGGCTGTGGGCGAGCTTATTGAAAAGCACGTTAAAAAGTACGGCAGGAACTTCGAGTTCTTCCCCGATTTCAACGTGATTCAGTTAAACGATACACACCCTGTTTTAGCGGTAGCGGAATTTATCCGCATACTGACAACGGAATACCGCGTAAACTTTGCAGACGCGCTGAATACCGCTAAAAAGACCTTTGCATATACAAACCATACGGTGCTGCCCGAAGCCTTGGAATATTGGAGCGAGCCTTTAATTCGCAAAATTCTGCCCGAAATTTCCAACGTGCTTTTGAAAATTCATTTGCACCACAATAAGGAGCTTGAAGCGCTCGGCTGCTCAAAAGACGAAATTTCCGAGCTGTCTATTTATTCCGCGCGCGGCTATTCAATGGCAAACCTTGCCGTATACGTCGGCAAAGCCGTGAACGGCGTTGCGAAGCTGCATACGGAAATTTTAAAGCGCGACCTTTTCAAAACGGCGTTCAAGTACTATCCCGAAAAATTCCAGAATAAGACTAACGGTATAACGCAGAGAAGATGGCTTATGCTTTGCAACCCCGAACTGTCCGCGCTTATAGATAAACGCATCGGCAGACAGTGGCGCGAGGATATTTCGAAGCTGTCGTCCCTGAACGCATATACCGAAGGCGCGGCAGACGAATTTATTGAAATAAAGAAAGAGAAAAAACGCCAGCTTTTCGCGTATATAAAACAGCACGAGGGGGTGGACGTTCCCGAAAACTTTCTGGTATTTGCGCAGGTAAAACGCTTGCACGAATATAAGCGTCAGCTTATGACTGCGTTTGCAATTTTACAGCTTTACAACGGCTTGAAGGACGGCAGTATTAAGGGCTTTAATCCCTCGTTATTTATCTTCGGCGCAAAAAGCGCGCCTGCATACAAACGCGCAAAGGGAATAATCAAATTCATAAACGAAATTGCAGAAAAAGTCAATTCCGACCCTCAGACAAACGGCTTGCTTAAAGTTGTGTTCGTGCAGAATTACAACGTTTCCTATGCGGAAAAAATCGTTGCCGGCAGCGACGTATCGTTGCAAGTTTCCACCGCAGGGCTTGAAGCAAGCGGCACCGGCAATATGAAGTTTATGATGAACGGCGCAGTTACCTGCGGAACTATGGACGGCGCAAATATAGAAATCGTCGAGCTTGCTGGCAGGGAAAACAATTACATCTTCGGTGCGCTCGTGGACGAGATAGAACGCCTTAAAGCGGATGGGTACGACCCGAATAAGCAGCTTGAAAACCCTGCAATAAAGCGCGCGGTGGAAACGCTCGTTGACGGAACGTTTAACGACGGCGGTACGGGATATTTTAAAGAGCTGTACGATAGCTTGACAGTCGGCGCAAGCTGGCACAAGCCCGACAATTACTTCGTTCTGCATGATTTAACCGGCTTTGTACAAACGCTTTTAAAAATCAATGCAGACAGCGCGGATAAAAAAGCCTTCGCCGTAAAACAGCTTGCAAATACAGCAAATTCGGCGCAATTCTCTTCCGACCGAACTATAAAGGAATACGCACGCGATATCTGGAATATTTAAAAGCTTGATAATAAAAAGGAGCCTCTCGGCTCCTTTTTTGTTTGTGCTTTAAAACGTGTTTTGTGAACCGACTTGAAAAACCTTGTTTCTGTTTTTTTAACTTGCCTTTAGTTTTTGAACAGTTCTATAAGCTCGATTATTTTATTTTCTTTTTTAGCATAGTTAATCGTATGCCACGTTCCGCCTTTTTCAATCCCGTTGAATACTGCAATTACAAGCTCGCTCTTATCTACCATATATCGGTTACGGTCTAACATACATTCAGGGGTATACTTCTCTGAAACAAGGTTTACAGTGTCGGCAAGCTCCAAAATACTTTCATAACGCAATTTGTCGGCGTTGTTCCATTTTAAAATTTGGTTGGGACAGGGTAAGGCACACTCTAATGTGACGGGGTATTTATTCCGCAGTTTTAAAACGGTTTCCGCAAAGTCCATATCAACACCGATAGCCATTCCTGAAATAAAGTTTGTAATTTTGTATTCGGTAATTGCAAGCTTTATTTTTGCTTCAAGAGCTTTCAAATAGGCTTTATGTTTTTTAACGTCTTTTCCGTAATTAAACGGAAAGCCTTTCGGTCGGTGTCCTGTACAGCAACAATTTTTTGACATAAAATAACTCCTTAATCTAATTTTATTATAACGCTAATTTTTCAAAAAAATCAAGCTATTTTCTAATTATAAATTAGTTATTATGGCAAAAATAAATAGTAGCATAGTAACTATGGAACACTCGGAAAAATTTAAACAGAGATTTTTAGAACTTATAGAAGATTTAGAATGTAAGAAATCAGATATTCCAAAGCTTCTGAACATTGACTATAATGTTTTTAGCAAAATTACAGAATTCGGCATTATTCCGAAACCTGTGGTTTTAATAAGAATTGCTGATTACTTTAATGTGTCGCTTGAATATCTATTGGGCAGAACTGATAATTCATATTTTGCAAAAGCCGATACGGTAACAACATTTTTAGAAAGGTATCAAGCCTTGAAGGCGGAAATGAATTTGACTGATTATGCCATTGCGCAAAAGTTACACATATCTACAAGCTATACTACTAACTGGAAAAACAAGAAGTATACACCGTCAATTATAAATTTAATTGAATTGTCGGAATATTTCAAAGTTTCAATAGATTATCTTCTTGGAAGAACAGACGATAAATAAAATTAATTTCAACATATGAAATTGCACGGGCTGAAAAATTCAGTCCGCGCTATTTCTATGGTGCTGACAACAGGACTTGAACCTGCACGGTCGCCCACAGGATTCTAAGTCCTGCGCGTCTGCCAATTCCGCCATGTCAGCATACTTTAATTTTATTTTATCTTACGTTCACACAAAAGTCAACTTTTGTTCACTTAAAACGTATTTTACGTATTAACATATTTAAAAATTTGTGTTATAATTAATGCGAGGTGAAATATGTCAGACCAAGATAAAAGCATATGCGTTACTACTGAAATGAACTCACAAATGCAAAAAGAGCTGAATGCAAAGCAATTTATACTCTCGCTGATATTAATTATAACAGGCGGAGCCGGCGTTCTGGTTGCACTTATTCTGGACGTAATCGCAACTATTCAGGACAAGCCCGACACGGAAATTTTTATTGTGCTTATAATTTTTGCCGTGATTTTGGGCTGTGGAATAGGGCTTTTAATTATTATCCGCAAGACTAATAAAACCGTCGCTGCGCAGGCAAAGGTTTATGCGTATGAATTTTTCCCCGCATATTTTACTATAACGGAAAATTGCAACGGGGAAGAAGTCGCGCATGCAAAAATTTATAACAACCAAATTACGAAAAGGCGCGAAAGTAAAAATTATTTGTTTTTATACTCGTCGTACGTAGCGGCGTATCCGATTGATAAACGCAATCTTGCAAAAGAAGAGCTGTCTGAACTCAGAAATATTTTCAATATTCCGCAAAAGGCGGCAAAAAGCGGAGGAGCGGAAAAATGAGCTTTCTTCAATTAAAGGACGTAGGCAAAACGTATAAAACGGGCAGCGTGGAAGTGGAAGCGCTTTCCGGCGTTTCATTCGATTTGGAGGACGGCGACTTTGCCGTCGTTCTCGGTTCGTCCGGTGCAGGCAAAACAACGCTTTTAAACCTTCTCGGCGGAATGGACTGCGCCACGGCAGGCGAAATTATTCTCGACGGAAAAAGCGTAACCTCTTTGGATAAGCGCGGCTTAACGCGCTACCGCCGTGACAACGTGGGCTTCGTGTTCCAGTTCTATAACCTTATGCCCAACTTAACCGCGCTTGAAAACGTGGAAATTGCCGTAGAGATTTGCAAGGACCACTTGGACCCCGAAGAAATTTTGCGCGAGGTCGGGCTTGAAGAGCGTTTGAATAACTTTCCGGCCCAGCTTTCGGGCGGCGAGCAGCAGCGCGTTTCCATTGCGCGCGCAATGGCGAAGAATCCTAAGCTTCTTTTATGCGACGAGCCTACAGGTGCGCTCGACTACGCGACGGGTAAGAAAATTTTAAAGCTTTTATACGACGTTTCCAAAAAGCAAAACCGCTTAGTCGTTGTAGTAACGCACAACTCCGCGCTCAAAGATATGGCAGATAAAGTCGTGTACATAAAGAGCGGTAAAATAGAAAAGCTGGAAGTCAACGCAAGCCCTAAACCCATTGAGGAGATTGAGTGGTGATAAAAACCTATTTAAAGACGCTTTGGCGTACTTTCAAAAAACATATCACGCGCTTTTTGTCGCTCGTGTTTATGGTTCTCATTTCCGTCGGCTTCATTTCGGGGATAGGCTCCGCAACCGACAAAATAGAGTATTCTATGACCGACTATTACAAAGCGCAGACGGTGAGCGACTTTATAATTAAAAGCGCTTCGCCGACGGGTTTTACGCAAGAGCAAACGGAAGCCGTCCGTGCCGTTTTTCCTGACGCGGAAATCGAAACGGGTATGTCGGTTGACGTTCCCGTAGGAGATAAACGCTCGGTAAGGTATTACTTTCTTGATTTGGAAAATCAGAAAATCAATAAGCTTAAGCTTTTGGAGGGCAGGCTTCCCGAAATTTTTTACGAGGTGCTTGCAGAGCGTGCCGATAACGTTATCGGCGGTTATTCCGTCGGGGACAGGGCTGAATTAATTCTGGGCGGCAATAAAATTCCCGTCACGGTATGCGGAATAGTTCAAAGCCCGTTGACGTTTGCACGCGACGGCGAACCCAGCTATAACAACCCCGACGACGGGGTTATGCCCGACAGCACCACAGGCACCAAGGATATGGACTGCCTTGAAAATATCCTGTACGCTTCCAAAGCGCTTATGCCTGTTACGGGCGATATTTACGTCGCTTTGGAAAACCGCAATCTGTTTCAGGCGCTTTCGTCGGGCTATAAAAAGACGGTTGAAAAATTCGCGGCTGAAATTAAACAGGTTTTACCCGAAGCCGCAGTTCTGACTCTTTCGGAAAATTACAGCTTCAAATCGCTGAAATCCTATGCTGAAAAGGTGGAGGGAATAGGCTTTATTTTAATGGTTGCGTTCCTTCTCGTCACCGCGCTTGTCGTGCTGTCGACAATGACGAGACTTTTAGACGAGGAGCGTTCGCAGATTGCGTGTCTTAGAACGCTGGGCTATTCTGCGTTCGGAATAATTTCAAAATATCTTATATTCGCGTTGCTGGCAACCGGCGTTGGCGGCACGGGCGCGTATTTCGTCGGCGTGGGCATTGCGTATTTAATTTACTATGTTTTTAATTACAGCTTCGATATGCCGCCCGTATCCTCAAGCATTGCAATGGTGTTCTACGTCATTACGCTAACAGTAATAGTTGCGGCAACGCTTTTGGCAACGCTGCTTGCCGGATTAAGAATGACCAACGAGCGCCCTGCAAATTTGTTGCGCCCCAAGCCGCCGCGCGCAGGCAAAAAGGTGGTTTTGGAAAGAATACCTTTCCTTTGGAACAGACTGCCTTTTAAGTATAAATCAACGTTAAGAAACGTTTTAAGGTACAAAAGCCGCTTTATAATGACGGTTGTCGCCGTGGCGTTTTCAACCGCGCTTGTTTTGACGGGCTTTGCCCTTTTAGACTTATGCCTTTTCCATGACTTCGGTTCGGCTTCTATTCGGGGCATTGCAGCGGTAATAGTAATTTTTGCGGGCCTTTTAACCGCGGTCGTTATTTACACGCTCACGAATATAAACGTAAGCGAGCGTAACCGCGAGATAGCAACACTTATGGTTTTAGGCTATTACGACAGGGAGGTAACGGGTTATATTTACCGCGAGGTTTACGTTAATACCTTTATAGGAATTCTTTTCGGTTATCCGCTGTCGTTACTGCTGATAAAGCTTGTGTTCAGCGTAATGGGCTTCGGCACGATAAGCGGAGTAAGCTGGTTTATGTGGCTTCTGGCGCCGTTCGTCGTTATCGGCTTTACCGCGTTGGTCACGCTTATGCTTTTAAGGAAAATAATTAAAATAAATATGAACGAAAGCTTAAAGGCTAACGAATAGTAAAACGGCGGCAATATTATGCCGCCGTCGGTTTTTATTTGATTTTAAAATTCCGTTCTACCGCACAGGTAGTCTATGCTTACGTTAAAGAAGTCCGCCATACGCCAGCATTCTAAAATGCTCGGCTCGGAAATTCCCGTTTCCCAGCGCGAAATGTTCGCTTGGCTCGTGGCTAAATGCCGCGCCAAAGCCCGTTGCGAAAGCCCTGCTTCTTTTCTCAGTTCGGCAATTTTATTATCTTTAAAAGTGTGGTCCATAAAACTATTATACGAATTTGTATCACTTTTTATTAACGTGATACATATTTGTATAACTTAAAAATCCGCTTGTACCGCCGTAGACGGTTTTTTTAAGTTGCGGCGCATTTGAAAATTACTTGACGAATTTTTTATAATGGTTTACCATAACTATAATATAGTTTGTAAGGAGAAGACTTGGAATATGAAAAACGTACTTGTTACCGGCGGCGCCGGATATATCGGTTCGCATACGGTGGTGGAGCTGTTAAACGCCGGATATAGCGCAGTGGTGGCGGATAACCTTTCCAATTCATGCGAGGAAAGCTTGAAGCGCGTCGAAAAAATTACCGGCAAATCGGTAAAGTTCTATAACGCCGACGTCCGTGATAAAGCCGCAATGGATAAAATATTCAACGAGAATAAAATTGACTGGGTAATTCATTTTGCAGGTCTTAAAGCCGTTGGCGAATCCTGCGCAAAACCCGTGGAGTACTACGATAACAACTTGAACGGCACGCTCGTTTTATTGCAGGCTATGCGCGAACACGGTTGTAAAAAAATCGTATTTTCATCTTCGGCAACTGTTTACGGCGATCCCGAAGTCCTGCCGTTAACCGAAACGTGTAAAACGGGAGGTACAACTAACCCCTACGGTACTAGTAAGTACTTTCAGGAAATAATGCTTACCGACGTTCACAAAGCGGACGGAGAGTGGACGGTTGTTTTACTCAGATATTTCAATCCCGTCGGGGCGCACGAAAGCGGACTTATCGGCGAGGATCCGAAAGGCATACCAAACAACTTAACGCCTTATATCGCAAAGGTTGCAATAGGCGAGCTTAAAGAAATAGGCGTTTTCGGCAACGACTATCCCACGCCCGACGGTACTGGCGTCAGGGACTATATTCACGTCGTTGACCTCGCAAAAGGTCACGTTGCGGCGATTGAAAAGCTTGAAAGAAGCGGAGTGCATATTTACAACCTCGGCACCGGTAAAGGTTACAGCGTTCTGGACGTAATTCACGCCTTTGAAAAAGCCTGCGGTCATAAGCTGCCTTACGCAATTAAACCGCGCAGAGCGGGCGATATTGCCGCATGCTACGCGGACGCGGGCAAAGCTAAAAAGGAGCTTGGCTGGGAAGCTAAGCTGGGTATAGACGAAATGTGCGCAAGCCTTTGGAACTGGCAGCAGAAAAACCCCAACGGGTATAAGGGCTGAAAAAAATCGGCTTATTATACTTTGATAAATCAGCAATGTTATAAAAGCAAAAAAATCTCTCGGATATTTATCCGAGAGATTTTTTTTATCGCTTAGAATTTTAAATATTTTCCCGTGCGTTTAATATGCTTATATTATGCAGATTATCAAAAGATATTTTAATTTGCTTGGTGTATTCGCCGTTGTCGGAACGCTCGTCCAAGCAGTAGCTTGCATTGTATTTATGCAGAATTTCAAAAAGCGTCATCAGCCCGATTCCGCTGCCGCCTTCCGACTTGTGCGTGGTAATGCGTTTTTTGCCCATATTCGCTAAAACCTTTTCGTCAAACTTGGCTCCGTTATCGTAAAAGCTTATGCTCGGCGCGTTTGCGCCGTCAACCTCAAACGCAATACGTATTTTACCGCCGGAAATGTTTTTCGTTGCGATTATAGCGTTTTCGCCTAAATCGCATAAAACGGTGTTCAAATCGGTGTGGTCCTTTACGCAGTCGAGAAGCGGAGGTATAGCCTCGGCTTCAACTATGAATTCCGCCGAAATACCGTTCTGTAACGCCTTGTTATGTAAAAAGTGAATTACCGCGTCCAAAGCGGTATTGTTTGTTTTCGGCAGAGTGTCCGACTTTGCTTGGTAGTCGTTTATTACTTCCTTGCGCTCGGCAGAAAGCTTTTCAATCTGAACCAAAAGGTCTTTGTAATCTTTTTTGTCGGGAGAGGCGGCGATTAGCTTTTGCACCGCCTCAGCCAGCGCCGGAATAAGCTTGTTATCCCTGTGAATTATTTTTGAAAGCTCGGCACTCTGGTTTAAAAGTTCGCCGCGCTCCTTTTCGTATTCTTCTATACGTTGTGCATACAAGTCCTCGTTACGTTTATAAATCATTTTAGTATAGCTGTTTGTAACGTGCTTTTTCCATAGGACAATAAACCCCAGACCGCAGAAAATGATTGAAAGAATAATAATTTCAAAAGGTGAACTCGATACGTTAGAGGTATAGAACAGCGTAAAAAGAAATACGCTTAAAATACTGATTAAAAGCAGTAATTCAATGCTGCCGTCGTTGCTTTGAAAGGATAATCCGCTCCTGAAACGTTTTATTCTGTAAATCAAAAAAACAGCTGTTAAAATTAGTAAGCATATAACGACTACTGAAACGCAGTTTCGCACAGTTTCATTAGTTATAAGTGTGAATACTAAATATTCCAACGGAATAGAAACAATTCCAGCTACTGCTAACATAATGATAGTTATTCCGCAGGAAATAGTTCCGATTATAAAGGTATTCATAGCTGCGCGCCTGTGACGCGCAAGGCAATATAAACAGGTAAGCATTAAAAAACCGATTGGCACCAAAAGCCTTATCTGTTTTGTTGCGTAATATAGCCCAGTGGCAAAAATTACTGCCACAAGTAAATCAAGCAAATTTAATAGGCGTAGCTTTATTTTTGAAAGCTTTAAATATCCATAAAAACTGCCTATAAACAACACCGTGTTTTTTGTAATCGTTAGTATATCAATTATCATTTTTCACCACAAAACGAAAATTTTCGACAAAAACCAACACCCTACACCTAATTTCAGTTTTCCTCCTTTAATTTTATAATCAAAGAAAAAAAGGAGGACTAACCCATCGTGTGGAGGAGCTTTTGGAGCTGGTTTAGAGGATTTTTCTTCTATTTGTAATTAAGTTAACAGGCTGCACTTAAGGTGCGGCCTGTTTTCTTTTTAAAAGTCGTTTTTTATTTTCTGTGCGTAATAGTGTATAAATTCAGTTACCGTCGGCGTTCCTTTATCCGGTCTTATTCTGGCGGTGTAATTTGCGTAAAGCTCGTTTACGTCAAAGGTTTTCCACGCGCGGTTAATTGCGTTCTGCATCGCTCGTTCTACGCTGCTTTCGGTTTTTCTGTAATTTTTGCCTATAACGTCGCTTATGCGCGTTACGGGCTGCTGAATAGTAATAGTTATTGCGTCTACTAGATATTTTTGACCTACCGCCTTGGGGCTTATGCCTACTTTTTCAAGCTCGGTACAAATTCGGCGTTTGATTCGCTTTGCGGCAATCGTGGGCGATTCCTCAACGACGTTAACGCCAACGTGCTGTCTGCGGTTTAAAATAACCGATTTTGTAATCTTTAAAAATTCCAACACGGACTTTGCGGAATAGTCTTTCTGGTTTTTCGTCATTATGTAATCCGCGCCGAGTTCTCTGGCAACTTCGTGCGTGAGCATACTTATGTTGTTGGTTGTAATCAGTATGAAAGGAGTGTGGGGTAACTGCGCTTCTTTTAATCTTTTTAAAAAGTCCAGTCCGTCGCCTCCTCCGTGATGTAGCTCAAGGTCTAAAATTACAGCGTCGGGCTGTGCTTCTATAACGTGTTGAAAGGCGCGCATGGAATTATTCGTAACTCCGATAAGCAAAAAGTCGTCGGGGTTATTGTCTACTGCGTCTATTATTGATTTGCATTCCTGCTGGTCGTCTTCAACTAAAAGTATCTCTAATCTTTTTTCCATAGTAGTACTCCTTTTTTACAGGTTAACACAATTTCCAACAAAAAGCAACAAAAAATCACTGCAAAAAACTAATTATCCAATTCTTATTATTTTGTTAAAATTAAACTGTATAGATAGAATTTTATACACTATAAATGCCTTGTTTCTTATTCGCCGGTTAACGTGGAAACTTTGTGGTTAAATTTGTTATTTATTGTTCGGGTGTTTATGCGAATTCTTCCATACTGATAATTATTAAAAAATAAGGAGTTAATAAAATGGCAAACAAAAAAATATTTGTGAGCTTCCCCAAAGAAGACAGTAAATTAAGAGACTTGCTCGTCGGACAGTCGGAAAATACTAATTCACCGTTTGATTTTACGGATATGTCTGTGCATCAGCCTTGGGATAATGCATGGAAAACCAATTGCAGAACAAAAATAAAGGGCTGTGACGGACTGATAGCAATTATAACGTGCAATACCTGTAATGCGGACGGACAAATTTGGGAAATCAATTGTGCCGACGATGAAGACGTTCCCGTTCTTTGTATTAAAACTTCAGATTATAAACCTGACGACAGGACAAGGTCGAAAATCAGTCATCGTATGGTCTATAACTGGGATTGGGAGACTATAGAAAAGTTTATTAAGGGGCTTTAATATGAAGCAAAAAGCATATATTTGTTTTGATTACGACAACGATTTCGAGTTAAAGGAATGCCTTGTAGGTCAGGCGAAAAATCCGGACTCGCCGTTTGAAATTTCGGATATTTCTATTAAGCAGGAAATCGAATCCAAATGGAAGGATGCAGCCCGCAGAAAAATAAGTCAGGCTGACGTCGTTATCGTGATATGCGGAAAGCATACCGATACCGCCAAGGGCGTAGCGGCTGAGCTGAGCATAACGCAAGAGGAAGGGAAGCCTTATTTCCTGCTTCAAGGGCGAAAAGACGGAAACGTGAAAAAGCCTGCCAATGCGTCAAGAACGGATAAAATTTACAACTGGACTTGGAACAACCTGAAGTTGCTTATAAAAGGAGCAAGATAGAGTGACGAACAGCAGAAAAGCTTTGGTAGTAGGAATTGACGACTACCCCGTAAATTCATTGCGCGGCTGTGTGAACGACGCTAAAGACATAGCGGCGCTATTATCGCGCAATGCTGACAAAAGCGTCAATTTTTCGGTGCAGCTTAAAACGTCTGAAAATTATAAGATAGATAAAAATACGTTAAAAAGCTGGATAGCCGAATGCTTTAAAGGTGACGACGAAGTTGCTTTGTTCTACTTTTCGGGACACGGGCAAATCGATGCGACTGGCGGTTTTATAGTTACGCCTGACTATGCCGTCGGTGACTGGGGCGTTTCAATGGAATATATTCTGACGATTGCAAACAACTCCGAATGTCAAAATAAAATCATAATTTTGGATTGCTGCCACTCGGGATCGGTCGGCGCTATTAACACAATGGGTCAGAAAACGGCAGTAATAAAAGAAGGCGTAACAATTTTAACAGCCAGTAAATTTGACGAAAGCGCGGCTGAAATTAACGGACACGGTGTATTTACCGCTTTGCTGACAGACGCGTTGAAAGGCGGCGCGGCAGACGTTACGGGCAATATTTCCCCGGGCAGTATTTATGCGTATATTGACAGGGCTTTAGGACCTTGGCAGCAGAGACCTGTTTTTAAAACCAATGTGAAAAAATTTGTGTCTTTGAGGCAATCGACTGCGCCGATTGATATATCAGTTGTAAGGAAAATAACCGAATACTTTTCCGAGCCTAATATAAAACTGCCTTTAAATCCTTCTTACGAGCCGACGAACAATAAAAAGACTGAACATAAGGTAATTAAACCCTATTCAAAAGAAGAAAACGTTGCAGTATTCAGCGATTTGCAAAAGCTTGAAAGCGTCGGCTTGGTAGTCCCTGTGGGCACGCCGCATATGTATTACGCTGCAATGCAATCGAAATCGTGTTGTCTGACTTCCATAGGTCAGCATTATTGGCGGTTAGTCAAGGAAGGTCGAATATAATTTTACATTCGTTTTAAATCTTATTTTCTAATGAGGAAGTATATATGAAAAAATCTTTTATTTGTGTGTTGTTGGCGGTCGTTATGATTTTTTCCGCGGCACAGGGAATGATATGCGGCATAGCCGAAAGTATTCCCGAAAAGGAAACGCCCGTTGCGAAAATCGAAAACGATAATTACGTTCCGTATAATTATGAAAACCGAAATAACGACGGGGATATAATAAATTCGTTGAATTCCGAAATCGAATCAATGGGCGGTTACGTAGAAAAATACTCTTCCGAAGAAGAGTACCAAAGGGCGCAGAAGTCTGCGTCGTCTTCTGCTGCCGATTATTCGCTGGTTGAAAGCCAAATTGAGTCCGTAAAACAAACTTTTACGGTTATGACTACGCCTACGGGAAGTAAAGAACACGGAAATTACGTTGCAAGCAAACCGGTCGCAAACGCTATCGTGCGCTTGGACGGCGTTCCCCGTTACACCGACCGCAACGGACAAATAAAAGTTACGCTTAACAGGGAATACGTTGAACTTTACGTTGAAAAGGAAGGCTACAACCCTTACATAGAAATAATCGAACCCACCGGCGAAGAGAAGGTAATAAACCTCAAAAAACCCAGCGACGATATTTACTTTGAATACGTAATGATTGATTATAATGGTTACAATGCAAATGTCCTAGTTCAAGATATTCATTATACATTATTTGAAGAGTATTCTTATGTAGATTTATTTTTAAAAACAAACATTACCGCTGATGAATACAGAATATATTGTGATGATAAATTGGTATGTACACAGGATAACGGTAATTTTTATCTAGTTGAATTTGATGAATTCAGTAAGGCAGATTCGCATTTAACTGTTCAGGCAACTTATCAAGGCATAGATTCAGAAATTACTGATTTAAATATTTATATCAGGGAACCTATCGAGCAAAAAGATATTTGCGATCCTGAAGATATTACTGTTGATTTCGATTTTGATAGCGATGACGAGGTGTTAAAGTCCAGAAATTCAGGTGAAAAACCGGGGTTTTTTGGTAATTTAAAATTTGATATACAAGATTTATTGAAAGATTTATTCCCTGTATTGGATAAAACAAGTAGTACAATGGCGTTGAATTTTAGTATTGATCCGCACACTGGTAATATAAGCGCAATTATAGGTTATGAATTAGAACTTGAAAACACTGGTATAGATAGGTTGCAGAAAAAACATGATAAAATTGTGGAAGAAGGAGGAAAAACCCCAGAGAATAAAGCAGAACGCGATAAAATTTTAAAAGAAATTAATGATATAAAGACGAGAGATTACAAAATATTTGGTAATACATATAATCAAATAAAGAAAAGTTTACAAAGTATCAAAGATGAGGGGGTTAGTTTAAAAA
>CAMWNA010000030.1 GCA_947175515.1 uncultured Clostridia bacterium
TTAGCCTTGTTACTCCTTACCAAGGACGTGCTCTACCTGCTGAGCCATAGCAGCAAACTTAATTTACTAAATTATTATATTTTAAATAGTTTTCATTGTCAATTCATTTTAAGCTGTTAATACAAAATTTAGTAAATAATCGTTTAAAAACACTTTAAAGAACTACAAAAGTAAAACCCCGCTTTGCGGGGTTTTATCAAACAATTAATTAATCAAAGCTTTCTTCTTGCAACCGCAATTCTGAGTTTACGCTTTTCCGTCCCCTGTGAAGTCTGCGACTTATCAGAAACAGTAGTTTCATTTTTCGCGGTTTCTGCAGTATATCCGTCACTGGATTGATATTCCTTTTCATAGTTTGTCTCGACAGTTTCCGTCGGTTGTACAAATTTTTCTTCCATTTTTATTTCCTCCGTCATTGGAATTGACGCCATTGTTTTAGGTAAAGGCTCAGTTTGTGCTACAGCAATTTCCGCTACCGACAAATCAGGCAAGAAAATTTCCGCAGGTTTATAAGCAGTCTTCTTATCCGCTACGTTACGTTCATTAACCTTAGGCTCGTAAGACTTTTGATCTACAGGCTTAACCGCAGGATATTTTGTCTCGGAAGGTTTTCTTTCATAAGGTTTGGGCCTTTGCTGTTTCTTATCATACTGAACAGGCGCAGTTGCTGTTCGCGGCTGAGGCTTTGTTCTTGGAATATTAATCTGCGGCGCATATTTAGGCGCTTCGAACGCATTTGACGGCGATGCGTCAATTTCAATATCCATCCCCTGAGATTGCAACATTCTTATATAAGATACCGCACAGGGATAGATACTTGTTTTATCGCAACCGCGGCAAAAGGGAGCAAAAATTCCGCAAAGGTCAAATCCGCTTATTATGCTGTTCTTATATTTATCTGCGTCAATAAGAAGCTGAATCTTCTCTAAATTTTCCTGATTAAGTTTATTGGGCATCGTTTTCAGCAATTGCAGAGGTGCATTATTATCCCACATATAAACTAAGCTCCTGTATGATTTCTTTAATTATACATTAATCGTTACAAAAAAACAAGCAATATAACTAAATTTCTTCCACTGTAAGAGAGGAAAGTATTTCCTCGTACTTATCCCTAGTAAACGAAATACTCTCAGGCACGGTTACTGCGGCGGTGCCGCCGGCAACACCGCATTTTAAAATCTCTTTAATAGAACCGCCTTTTACAAGTGCATTGGTTGCCGCAGCTACCATTCCGTCTCCGGCGCCTACAGTGG
This sequence comes from uncultured Clostridia bacterium, assembly GCA_947175515.1. GTDB lineage: Bacteria > Bacillota > Clostridia > Christensenellales > Borkfalkiaceae > Coproplasma. The sequence continues at coordinate 1,254 of CAMWNA010000030.1, forward strand.
AGTTCATTGCAACGTTCACGCTTTTGCAATAATAGCACTTACCTCCGTCCGTGATAACCGCACCCCTTTTACCAAGAGATACAAGAACGTATTTTGCACCCATTTTTATTAACTGATTGCAACCGTGAAGCATATCTTCTTTAGAGCTTATACGCCTTTTAATCGTATTTTCCAGTTCGGCAATATTCGGTTTAACAAGATCCACACCGCACTTTAATGCCTCAATAAGTCTATCGCCGTCAGAATCCACAACTTTTACCAACGAACCGGAAGCTGCATTTAAAACTTTATTGTAGAAGTCTGCCGACATTCCTTTTGCTAAACTGCCTGATAAAACCAAACCGTCGCACTTTTCGGAAAGCTGTTTTACAAGATAAATAAGCTCTTCCTGTTTTTCTGCGGAAACTTCCGGACTTACGTCGTTGACCTCGGTCAACATTGACTTTCTGTCTATAAATTTATAGTTTTCGCGTACTCTGCCCTTATTCCACACAAATTTATAAGGAACACCTTCACGGTGCAATTCGTGCTCAAACTGGTGTCCGTTTTCTTCATACATAAAACCTGTTGCAAAAACTTGGGCGTTCAGTCTAGCCAAACCTGTAGCAACGTTTAAAGCCTTACCCGTGCAAAAGGTTTTCTTACTTATAACTTTGTTTGATTTTCCAACACTGAGGGAATCAACTTCCATATTAACGTCAATGCAAGGACTTGGGCAAACGGTTAAAATCATCTTTAATTCCTTTACTTTTTTGTAATAATAAAAGCCGCTTTCAAAGCGGCTTGAGAAAGTTACATTGAAATCATCTGCAGGGTTTCGTATAACTCGTAGTTGAATTTCTTTTTCATACTTACCGCTTCAATGATATCCATATCGATAATTTCGTTTTTGCGGATACCAACTACCCTGTTGCCTATACCGTCATTTAAAAGACGAACCGCCTTATTACCAAACTGCGCAGCCAACATCCTATCCGCCATTGTAGGCGAACCGCCGCGCTGAATGTGCCCGATTGTAGTAGGACGTACGGAATAAGTTGTAACGGACTGCAACTGCTTTGCAAACTCGTCTGCCGTACATACGCCCTCGGCTACCACGACTATATTTGAATGCTTACCGTTCGCGCGTGAGCGGTTGATTTTCATAACTATATCGTCAAGGTCAAAAACGACTTCAGGGACAACGATGATTTCCGCACCGCTTGCAATACCTGCAAAAAGCGCAATGTCACCGCAACGCCTCCCCATAACTTCAACTACTGAAATTCTTTCGTGCGAAGTCATAGTATCACGCAGTTTATTTATAACGTCGATACAGGTATTTACCGCAGTATCGAAACCGAGAGTATAGTCCGTATATTCAAGGTCGTTATCTATGGTGCCGGGGATACCTATCGTGGGGATTCCGTATTCCTCCGAAAGGCATTTCGCACCCCTGAACGAACCGTCACCGCCTATAACTACAAGACCTTCTATTCCTCTTGCTTCCAAAGTTTTAACAGCCTTTCTCTGCCCTGCTTTCGTAAGCATTTCAAGGCACCTTGCAGTCCTTAACTTTGTTCCGCCTCTTTGCACGATATCGGAAACCGAACGCATCTCCATGGAAACCATTTCGTCGTCGATAAGTCCCTGATAGCCGCGCTCAATACCGTAAACTTCCATTCCGTAGTACAGCGCAGTACGCACTACAGCCCTTATACAGGCATTCATTCCGGGAGCGTCACCGCCGCTTGTCAGCAAGCCTATTCTTTTCATAAACTTCTATCCTCCGACCGAGTCCAATGTTCAAGCTATGCCCCCTAAGCTGCTTAGAACTTACTTCATCATTTCCATTGCATATTATAACAGATGAAATATAAAAATACAACAATTTTTAAAAAATATTTAATTTTAAGTTTTATCAATAAATTTAATATCTTCTTCGTTAATAAACGTACTCAACTCGGCTAAAAGTCCGCGGCAATAATTGACGCCTGAAGTCAGTTTACTGCTCTTACCGTTCCTGACGATTTTGCAAACCGTACTTCCTTCATAATTTGAAATCATATTGACAAAATCTTCAAATGCATCGTCGTCAAGCTTATTTGCATTCAACCAAAGAACAGGCTGTTGCTTATCCAAAACGCTTACACGGCTACCACCCTCAAGCTTGGAAACTTCAACAGCCGTAAGCTCGTCGATAATAAGCGAAACGCCTTTTTCTTCGTCAACGTCAAGTTTGCCCTTGACTTTTACAATTTTATCGTTTGCAATATCTCCTTTGTACTTTTCATATGCGGCAGGAAAACAAACGCAGTCTATACTCCCGTACACGTCCTCAACAGTTAAAAACGCCATAAATGTGCCAGCTCGCTTGGTTGTCGTGCGCCTATAAGAGGATATTATGCCTGACATAGTAATACGCATACCGTCGTTTATGCGATTATAGGTGCGGTTACCGTCCTCGTCTTCAACGTAATCGTCAAAATAAGAACAGTTAAACGTACAATCGGGAAACGCGTGCATATACTTTTCAAACGGATGACCGCTGACATAGACGCCGAGCACCTGTTTTTCCTTTGAAAGCTTTTCCATAAGCTCGTATTCGGGAAGATTAGGATAAGTAACGTCAAGTTTTTCCTCTTCTATGAAATCACCGAATAAGCTCATCTGGGCGCTGTTACGCTGCTTGCTTATTGCCTTTGCACGCGTACAAAGCTGCTCATAAACCTGAGCCAATTGAGAACGTTTTACCCCCATTTCATCGAACGCACCGGAAAATATGAGACCTTCTATAAGCCTTGTGTTTAATTCGCCGATACAGCGTGAAATAAAATCGGGAAAATCTTTGAAAGGACCGTTCTTCTTTCTCTCTTCAATTATATTATCAACCACAACCTGTCCCGCACCCTTTAATGCAGATAGCCCGAAACGAACACCGTCATTTTCAACAGTAAACACTGATTTACTTTTATTGATATCAGGAGGAAATACTTTGTACCCTTTTTCTTTCAAATAGAGAACATATTTCGTAATTTCGTCAATCTTATTCAGGCGGTTATTTAAGAGTGCGCAGATAAATTCTTTACAGTAATACTTTTTAAGCCAAGCCGTCTGGTAAGCAAGCACGGCGTATGCCGCCGCATGCGACTTATTGAACGCATAAGAAGCAAAGCCTTCCATATCTCCGAAGATTTTGTTTGCAACCTCCGCCGTTATGCCGTTATTTACACAACCTTTAATAGTACTGCCGTTTATATCGCTTATGCCGCCGTAAATAAATTTATCTTTCTGCGCCATAAGGGTCTTTTTATCTTTTTTACCCATTGCACGGCGTACAAGGTCCGCTTCACCAAGCGAGAAACCGCCGAGGAACTGGAATATCTGCATAACCTGCTCCTGATAAACGGGTATCCCATAAGTAACTTTTAAAATCTTTTCTTCAGCTTCGCAGTCGTATAAAATTGCCTCCTCGCCGTGCTTTCTGTTGCAGAACGAGTCAATAAACTTCATAGGACCGGGACGGTAAAGCGCAACGCCCGCTATCAAATCTTCAAGGCAGTCGGGCTTTAAAGTTTTCATAAACCTTTTCATTCCGCCGGCTTCGAGCTGGAACACGCCGTCAGTATCGCCGTCTGATATGAGCGAGTACGCACCGGAGTCGTTATAGCCTATCTGGTTAAAATCAATTTCCCTGTCAAAGTCTTCCTTAATATAATCAAGGCACTTTTTAATATCCGTCAAGGTTACGAGCGCAAGGAAGTCCATCTTCAGCATTCCGAGCGATTCTATTTCCTTTGCAACGAACTGCGTTGTAATATCTTCGCCATTCCTTGAAAGAGGCACGTTATCGGCAATTCGCTTCTGGCAAATAACTACGCCTGCGGCGTGAATACCCGTCTGACGCGGCATGCCTTCAACCTTCAAAGCCATATCGATAACCCTGCGCAGCGCGTCATCGGTCTCGTATATACTGCAAAATTCGCTGTTCTTTACAGAACGCAATTCCTCATACTTGCTTTCAAGGTCGGCTTTTTTATCAGGATCCGTTTCGGCTTCAAATTTCTTTCTCGCCCCGTCTATCCTTCGCCCCAAAAGGTCGCCTATAGAAGTTTTGCCGTCCATTATTTTAGTAAGCCTGTCCGTTTCCGAATACGGCACGCGCATAACGCGCCCTACGTCCTTTATGGAGTTCTTTGCCGCCATTGTACCAAAGGTTACAATCTGGCATACGTTTTCCCTGCCGTACTTACCGCGCACGTATTCAATCGTTTCTTCGCGTCTGTCCGTACAAAAGTCAATATCAAAGTCAGGCATCGAAACACGGTCAGGATTTAAGAATCTTTCAAACAGCAAATCATACTGCAAAGGTTCAACGTCAGTAATACCTATTGAATAAGCAACGATTGAGCTAACGCCCGAACCACGCCCTGGACCTACTGGAATTCCCTGCTCCTTCGACCAGTTGATAAAGTCCCATACAACGAGATAATAGTCGGCATAACCCATACTGCAAATTATGCCTAGCTCGTATTCAGCACGTTCAAGCTCTCTATCCGTGGGCGTACCGTAACGCTTTACAAGACCTTCGCTTGTAAGCTTCCTTAAATACTGCTCGGCAGTGCTTCCGTCCGGCGGAGTATAAGTAGGAATCAAAGTATTGTCTTTTTCGGGATAGCCTTTCGCATTCAGATTGAACGCAGGTTCTGTTACCTTGTTTGCGATCGCGCGAGTATTTGAGATAGCCTGCGGAAGATTAGGGAAGAGCGCAGCCATTTCGTCGCCCGTCTTAAAATAAAATTCGTCAGTCGAAAACTTCATTCTCTTAGGGTCGTCGAGCTGCTTTTTCATCTGAATACACATCAGAACGTCCTGAAGCTGCGCGTCGTCTTTCATTAAATAATGCACGTCGTTCGTAGCAACGAGTTGCACGTCGATTTCGTTTGCAAGCTTTATAAGAAGCGGAAGAACACGCTTTTCTTCTTCGATACCGTGGTCCTGAATTTCTATATAAAAATCGTCTTTAAATACGTCCTTTAAATAGAGCGCCATTTCTTTCGCGCCATCGTAATCGCCTGCTAGCAAACGGCGAGGAATGCCTCCTGCAAGACACGCGGAAAGACAAATTACACCCTCGCAATGTTCCTTTAAAACCTTGTAGTCGATTTTAGGCTTATAATAAAAGCCGTCAACGAACGCCATCGAATCGAGTTGAACGAGGTTGATGTAGCCTTTTCTGTTTTTGGCAAGCAAAATGAGATGCTCGGCTGTGTTCGACGATTTGTCGTGCATATCCTTGGTCATATAAAATTCACAGCCGATTATGTATTTAAGACCTGCGGCGGTTGCCTTTTCTGCAAGCTGCAATGTACCGTACATATTACCGTGGTCTGTCATACACACGGTGTCAATACCGTTTGCTTTGCAATGCTGTATTAAGTTGTCGATTTTGCAAGCGCCATCCAAAAGCGAATACTCGGTGTGCAAATGCAAGTGAATAAAATCTGTCATACTATTTCCTTAATCTTTGTCAAGCGATCCTGCCAAATCAAAGATTTTCCTCATCCTGTGGTTTATACAGCTTTTTGAAATGTTCAGTCTTTCGGCAAGCTCCTGCATTGAAGCGTTTTTATCAGCTATCCGCGCTTCGGCGACCTCAAACAGGAGTTTATCAAGACTTTGCAAGCCTATAGTATCGGCAATTACCGAAATTGCGCGCACCTGTTTAACTGAAGCAGTCACAGTTTTATCGATATTAGAAACCGAACAGTTGTTGACGCGGTTTTCGTTGTTTGTTTTGTCTTTAAGTTCTACAATTTTATTTAACTTTTCAAGACATTTATAAGCTGATATTACATTTAAAATATCTGATATAACTTCCTTACTCTTGACGTACACAACGGCGGAATCTTTACGTGTAACAAGCTTTGCCAAAACTTCAAAGCTACACAAAAGCTCACAAAAGTCGCTTGCGGCAATTTTATTTGAAAAGACAATTTCAAAGTGATAGCCCGTGCGGCTATAAACGAATTCATCAGGCAAAGTACAACTGCCGCCCCCCAAAAACGCGCCTTTAATATACGCAGCTTTACAGCAGTCGCTTGCTACAAGCTTTTCCTCAATACCGAATTTGAGATAAGCGCCGTCTTCGTTCAATGAAATGATACCAAGCTCAGAAAGAAAATTTTGCGCTGAACTGCTGACGCATTCGAACGTAAGCTTGTCTTTACCGCTCAAAACATCAAATTTAGCACCGGAAACAGTAAGATGCAAACCAAAAGAGCTTTCAAGCATTTCGGATATATATTCCGCAGTTCCCTCGTTTTCCGTAACAATTTCAAAGCCGAAGTTCCCCTGCCGTGAAATTACGCTTCCGCTTGTACGTATGAAAGCCGAAAGCGCGGCTTTCATACAGCAGCTTTCGGAAACAGGCGAAGAAGTTATTTCGTTTTTGATTTCTTCGGTAAAGTTTTGCATATTATAAATTCTTAGCTTTATATTCTGACAATCTGAATTTCGGCAGTCTGCCGTCTATATTGTCAATTTGTTCTAACGGTATTTTTGCTTCAGCCAATAATTCTTCAGCTATCTTCGTATCGCCAACCCTGTCGGCAGAATGCGCGTCGGAATCAATTACGAATCGCACGCCCGTAGACGCCATAATATTTAACTCTTCTGCGGAAACATGCCGTTTTTTAGTATTAATTTCTATATAAGTGCCATAATCGGCACAGCATTTTGCAACCTCTTCCAAGTTGCAATAGCATTTATAATTAATATGACTGATTATATCGATCGGGTTATTTTTGATTGCGTTAATATACGCCTTCGTAGTGTTTGCAATAACTTTGTCCGAAGGCTTTTTGCCGAACTTATACGCCGAATAATTTTTTATGAAAATCTTGTACATATCGGAAAAACTTTTGTACCTTAAAACCTCGTGAATACCGCAAATATACAAGTCAAAATATTTTAAATCCTCGGGTTTCATATCTGTATCACCGTCAAGCGAAGTAAGATTGCTTTCCATACCCATTAAAACCCTGACTCCAGTGAGTTTTTCCGCCTCATAAATTTCAGAACGAAGGCTGGTCAGATTTTTCCTTTTTAAGCCGAAAAGAAGATGATTGAAGCCGTGATCGGTTATTCCAATTTCTTTAAGACCCTTAGCTTTAGCCGCTAGAGTATTTTCAAACACCGTATTTTTTCCGTGCGAATAAGGCGTATGAGTATGATAATCAGATGAAAGTATCATTGAATTCTCCTATGTAAATAACCTCTTCTTCAAGACGGATTCCCGTATGTTCCAATACCCTGCGCTTAACCTCGTTAATAAGTAAGTAAACGTCCGAAGAGCTTCCGCCGCGGCTGATAATGAAGTTAGCGTGCTCGCAGCTTACCGTAGCGCCGCCGATACTAAAACCCTTTAATCCCGAATCGTCAATTAACTTCCCTGCACTGATTCCGTTCACATTTTTAAATATGCATCCGCAGCTTCTTCCCTTTGGGTGAAATCGGCGTCTTTCAAGATATTCGCTTATCTTCTGCTTAATTACTGTATCGCTTTGAGGCGTAAAACGCAACTCCGCACCTAAAATTATACAGTTTATGTCACGCATAGTACTGTATTTATTGCCAAATCGGCAATTTTTATTGGAAAATGAATGGATTTTTCCATCATAAAATTTGACATTTACGACGTTTGATTCAATATACTTGCCGCCGGCTCCGCCGTTCATAAACAAAAGACCGCCTAATGTTGCCGGTATTCCTGCAAGATATTCGAGTCCTCCGAAACCGTTCGAAACGCAATATTTCAAAAGCGATGATACTGTAGTGCCCGCCTGACAAAAAAAAGTATTCTCTCCCGTTCTGCGTAAGCCTGTCAAGGCTTTTGTCATTAAAACGGCACCGTCAAAGTTATTGTCCGAAACCAGCACGTTTGAGCCGTTACCAAGCGTCACAAACTTTTTGCCGTTAAACGATAAATAATCAAAGACAGCTATTGTCTGCTTTTCGTTTTCCGGATAATATGCAACGCCTGCACTTCCGCCCAAACCGTAAGTTGTATGTTTTGAAAAATCAAATTTTTCTTCCCTGCGTACGCCTTGAAAAATCTTTAAGGTGCGCCCGTCTAAACCCAAAACATTACCTCTAATATAATAACATTTTTTTTTACTTTTTACAATTATTTAAGCAGACTTTTCAACTTATTTATATCACCAGCCACAACAACTTTTTCTATCTCGTTTTTTGCATTTGAGCTAACCGGATAATTAAGCTTATATTCAAAGCTTAGCCCTTCCAGCTGCCGCATTTCGTCATCATATAAGCCCGTAGCATTTAAGTTTATCATCCCGATTTTATTTAATTCGTCAGTGCTGCTTAAAAGATACTCAATGAAACCGTTTGCAAGCCTTGCCCGTTCTCCGCTTGCCGTCACTGAAATATTTTGGTACAAATCGTTAAACTCTGTTATGGGTTTTACGGCAAAGCTTACACCCCGCGTCTTAAGCCTGAAAATATCCCTTTGCGTTCCAAGCAGATACTTATATTCTCCGTTAATTAAACTGACATACGCTCTGGTTGACTTCTCCGTTTTAGCATCGCCCACACCACAAAACAAAGCAGCGGCTTGCGCTAGATTATCCTTACCCTCGTTAATTACAGTGTTGTCAGAAGAAACGTCCGAAAAATCAGCAGACGCGTCGACAGATAGAAAACAGTAACCGCCGCGGCACCAAGTTTTATAACTGCTGATATAACTCTCAATACCATAGATACCAGCCCCGTAAGATATCGCATCAGGAATATTTCCGTTTGTCAGATTTACCCTTGCCGCATCTGCCGAAATGGAAGTTACCGCTACATAGCTTCCCACTTTTTCTTGATATCTGTTTCCGACGCTTTGTAAAAAGTCCGCACGCGAGCCCCTGCCACCCTCAAAACTGTCAATCTGCCAGATGCGCAAAACTATTTCTTCGCCTGAAGACGCCGCGCGGCTGTTATTTTTCGTAAAAGCAATACAAGGCACAGCTATGCATATTCCTAAACACAGTGCAAGACAGATACCCGTTTTAATTTTAGGCAAATACTTTCTCATATAATATTTTACTGCAAAGTATGCCTGAAAATTCATAGGGGAGTACCCAAATTTACGGATACTCCCCCGCCATTCCGCTAAAACGTGCAAAACGCACGCTATAGAGGAACGGCTATATAATAAAGCGTGTTACCGCTTGTAAAATTATTTTTGGCAATACAAATTTTTTTATGCAAAAAAAAGACGGCTTGCATGCCGTCTTTAAAATTCATTATTACTCTTCATCATCGGGAAGTTCAACATTATGATAAACTTCCTGAACGTCGTCCAATTCCTCAAGCTTATCAAGCATTTTCTTAAAAGCTTCAAGCTTATCGCTATCAAGCGTTATATAGTTCTGCGGAACCATTTTAACCGCAGCTTCAAGGAATGTTAAACCTTTATCCTCAAAGTATTTTCTTACGTTTGAGAAGCTTTCAGGCGTTGTATAAACCTCGTAAACGTCGTCTTCAACAGTATAATCATCTGCTTCTGCTTCAAGGCAATATTCCATCATTGTGTCCTCGTCAAGCGCAACCGTGCGCTCGATTACGATTATTCCTTTATTATCGAACATATAGGACACGCAGCCCGTGTTCCCCATCTGTCCGCCGCATTTAGACATTGCAGAGCGAATATCTCCTGCTGTTCTGTTTACGTTGTCCGTAAGCGTTTTAATAATTACTGCGGAACCTGCTACGCCGTAGCCTTCGTACGTTAGCTCCTTATAGTCCTTATCGCCCAGCTCGCCTGCAGCCTTCGCGATCGAACGCTTAATGTTTTCATTAGGCATATTGGCCGCTTTAGCCTTAGCTATTACATCGGCAAGCTTAGAGTTTGTATCGGGGTTAGGATTATTCTTTGCCGCTACGGCAAGTTCCCTGCCTATTTTTGTAAATATTGCACCGCGAGCGGCATCGGTCTTGCCCTTTTTAGCTGCAATATTGTGCCATTTAGAATGTCCTGACATTTATTTAACCTCATTTTAATATTTTTTCAGTGTATACATTGCTATTCCCGCAGAAACTGCGGCGTTCAGACTTTCACAGGTTTCACGCATAGGAATTTTAACCGTATATGCGGCACGGCTTAAAACTTCCGCACTTATACCTCCGCCCTCGTTACCGATACAAAGGCAAAACTTTTCCGGCGGCGTAAAATCGAATATATTTTCCCCATCCATATCTGCGCATATCAGAGGAATATCTTTAAGTTGCTCCAAAACCTCTTCGCGGCTGCCGCAGTAAACGTTAACGCGGAAAATTCCGCCCATACTTGCACGCACCGCCTTCGGTGAATATGCGTCCGTACAGTTTATTAGATAAATTTCCTCATAACCAGCCGCGTTTGCCGTCCTTATAACCGTTCCCAGATTACCGGGGTCTTGCAGGCAGTCAAGCAATAAGCAGCTACCTCGTGGCGGCTTTAACACGACTTGAGGAATTTTCACTTCCGCTATAACTCCCTGCGGAGTAGTTTCAGTAGAAATGCTTTTAAACACGCTTTCGCTGACAATAGTCGCTCCTGAAAATTCATTTTCAAAACGGTCGGTACAGATTATTCTTTCAATTTCACAACCTGCGGAAATACATTCCTTGACGCTTTTCACTCCCTCTACAAGATATAAATTCAGCTGTTTTCTGAATTTCTTATCCGAAAGCGACGCGGCGGTTTTTATTATTGGATTTGATTTTGACGTTATTACCATATAAAAAATTAAGCCTTTTAAAAAGGCTTAAAATTAATTTATAAAGCTTGTTTAGCCTTTGCTGCAAGCTCGGCAAAAGCGTTTGCGTCGTTTACAGCAAGCTCTGCAAGAATTTTTCTGTTGAGATTAATTCCGGCGGTTTTAAGACCATGCATAAACTTAGAATAGGAAAGTCCGTTCAATCTTGCCGCAGCGTTAATACGCGCTATCCACAAGCTGCGCATATCGCGCTTTCTCAGTCTTCTGCCGATATATGCATAGTTCAAGGACTTCATAACCGCCTGACGGGCGATTCTGTAGGACTTCGATTTGTTACCGAAATAGCCTTTGGAAAGGCGGAATATCTTTCTACGCTTCTTTAAAGCGTTAACACTTCTTTTAATACGCATTTAAACTTGTCCTCCTCTTAGTTCTTATAAGGAATCATTGATTTTACGGTTGATTCCTGCGTAGAAGAAACGAGCGTATTCTGACGCAAATTTCTCTTTCTCTTTCTGTTTTTTGTTTCAGCTTTGTGGTTCTTTCCGCCGTGAGGTCTTTTTACCTTACCGGTGGAAGTGAGCCAGAAACGTTTTTTTGTGCCGCTATGTGACTTCTGTTTAGGCATTATTGTTTCCTCCAATGAAATAGTTTCAAAAATTTTAAATTAAGCTTTTGCAGGCGAAAGCATCATAATAATATTTCTGCCTTCGGTTGTGGGCTTTTTGTCCTGAACGGCTTTTCCGTCAAGTCCTTCAAAGAAATCCTGCATAACCTTCACGCCCTGATAGGAACGCGCATTTTCACGGCCTTTCATTCTTATTGACACCTTGACTTTGTTGCCTGCCTCTAAAAATTTAAGGCACTGCTTGGTTCTTACGGCTATATCGCCGACGTCGATAGTCATAGAAAGACGGATTTCCTTTATTTCAACTATGGTCTGATTTCTGCGGTTTTCCTTTTCCTTCTTCGCTTGCTCGTACTTGAATTTGGAATAATCCATAATTTTACATACTGGCGGAACGGCGTTAGGCGAAATTTTAACCAAGTCCAATTCGGCTTCGTCTGCAAGACGCTGCGCGTCGCGGCTACTCATTACGCCGATCATTTCACCGTCGGCGCCGATCAGTCTGACTTCCTTGTCGCGGATAGCTTCGTTTACGGAATACAAGTCCTTTATAATACTTTACCTCACAAAAATTTTGCCGTAAAAAATCGGGCTGCAAAGCAACCCGATAACAATAACGAATAAAGCGTTTCACCGCTTGAATCACATTATTCTGCCTCACGGAATTTCCGTTGGGCGAAAGGGGTTACCTTTGCTTTACAATACTATAATACACGCTGATCGTTTTAATGTCAACCGTTTTTAAGCACTAGGCTTAAAAAATAATCTTATTTTTATCTTCTTCTGATACGATAGAAATAAATTCTGAAACGGACACAGTTTGTTTCTCTTCCTCGCCGCGCTTATTTACGTTCACGGTGCCGTCTTCCGCTTCCTTATCGCCTACAACAAGTACGTACGGCAACTTTTCCATTTTCGCTTCGCGTATCTTATAACCTATTTTTTCGTTACGCTTATCTACTTCGCAACGGATTCCAACTTCTTTCAGCTTTGCCGCAACTTCATCGGCATAGCAAACCGTTCTATCCGTAATAGGCAGAATTTTAACCTGTACGGGAGCAAGCCATACCGGAAATTTACCGGCAAAGTGTTCAATTAGAATACCTATAAACCTTTCTATTGAACCGAATATGGCACGATGAATCATTATGGGGCGGTGTTTTAACCCGTCTTCACCCACATATTCCAAATCAAATCTCTGCGGCATCTGGAAATCGAGCTGAATGGTTCCGCACTGCCACGTTCTTCCTATGCTGTCCTGCAAATGGAAGTCAATTTTTGGTCCGTAGAACGCGCCGTCACCTTCGTTAATTTCGTAGTCGATATTCATTTCGTCAAGCGCCGCTTTCAAAGCGAAAGTCGCAAGCTCCCAGTCCTCTTCGCTGCCCATACTGTTTTCGGGACGGGTTGAAAGCTCAACCTTATACTTAAAGCCGAACTGTTTATAAATTTTGTCCGTAAGCCTTACTACGCCTTTAATTTCATCGGTAATCTGTTCGGGTAGCATAAATATGTGCGCGTCGTCCTGAGTGAAGCAACGAACACGGAAAAGCCCGTGAAGCTGACCGCTTTTTTCATGGCGGTGAACAAGACCCATTTCACTCATGCGCAGGGGAAAATCTTTATAACTATGCGGAGTGAGCTTATATACGAGCATTCCGCCCGGGCAGTTCATTGGCTTGACCGCACAGTCCTCTCCGTCGATTTTGGTCGTATACATATTGTCCTTATAGTGGTCCCAGTGACCGGAATTTTCCCAAAGCGTACGCGTTAAAATTATAGGCGATTGAATTTCCACATAGCCTTCCTTACGGTGCAAATCACGCCAGAAATCTACGAGAGTATTTTTCAACACCATACCGTTCGGCAAGAAGAACGGAAAGCCTTTTCCCTCGTTCATAAGCGCGAAAAGCTGCAATTCTTTGCCGAGTTTTATATGGTCGCGCTTCTTCGCTTCCTCCAGCATTTTGAAGTACTCGTCCATTTCATCTTTTTTAGGGAATGCAACGCCGTAAATGCGCGTAAGCATCTTGTTCTTTTCATTTCCGCGCCAATATGCACCGGCAATAGAAACAAGCTTAAACGCTTTTATTTTGCCCGTATTGGGAAGATGAGGTCCTCTGCACAAATCAGTAAACGTACCCTGTTTGTAAAAGGAAATCACTGAATCTTCAGGCAAGTCGTTTATTAATTCCACCTTGTACTTCTCACCGTATTTTTTCATAAGCTTGATAGCCTCCGCACGTGGAAGTTCAAATCTTTCAATAGGCGTTTTTGCGTTTATTATCTTCTGCATTTCGGTTTCAATTTTCTTAAAATCGTCCTGCGTTATGGGCGTATTAAAATCTATATCGTAATAGAAGCCGTTTTCTATTACGGGACCAATTGCAAGGTTGCATGTAGGATAAATATTTTTAATTGCCTGTGCAAGAACATGCGCACAGGTATGACGGTAAACCTCTAATCCTTCCTTGTCTTTAAGCGTAATTATCTCCAAAGCGTCGCCGTCGTTAAGCTTTGTAGAAAGGTCGCAAAGAACGCCGTTTACCTTTGCGGCGACAGCCGAACGTGCCAAGCCGTCACTTATCTTCTGCGCAGACTGCAAGCAAGTTACACCTTCCTCTACTTCAAGTCCGCTGCCGTTTTTAAGTTTAATTTCCATAACTTCCTCCAAAAATAAAAGTCCTTAAACGAAACAGTATCGTTTAAGGACGCAAAATCTGATTGCGCGGTTCCACCTTAATTGCCTTTACAAAAACATAAAGACCGCTCTTTAATATCCGGTTTTATAAAAGTGGTTTCCCGTTCCCCTTTAAATTATGCGGCTCACAGCAAACGTCGCACTCTCTGAAAATCTATCGGCGGTACTTGTCTTTATCCGAACGACTATATATTAGTACAATTAAATTCTTTTGTCAACATTTAAAAGGACTTTTACCTGAAAATATTTGCCAACCGACTTACTATTATGTATAATTATCATTAAGAAATTTTCCAAGGCGGCGCATTATGGCTTACACGAATTTCGGCGAAGTCGAAAAGAAATGGATTAAATACTGGGATGAAAATAAGACTTTTCATACCGACTTACACGATTTTTCAAAACCAAAATATTATATACTTGATATGTTCCCTTATCCCTCGGGCGCAGGTCTTCACGTTGGCCACCCCGAAGGCTATACCGCAACCGACATTATAGCGAGAATGAAGAAGATGCAGGGTTATAACGTTCTGCACCCTATGGGATTTGACAGCTTCGGATTGCCTGCGGAACAGTACGCCGTTAAAACGGGAAATAACCCTGACGGATTTACACAGAAAAATATTAAAACTTTTACCGCACAGTTGAAAATGCTGGGCTTAAGCTACGACTGGGACCAAACCGTTTCAACCTGCGACCCCTCCTATTACAAGTGGACGCAGTGGATATTCAAACAGCTTTGCAAGGACGGACTGGCAAGATATGAAGAAATGCCCGTAAACTGGTGCGAAGAACTAGGCACTGTACTTGCAAACGATGAAATTATTGACGGAAAAAGCGAGCGCGGCGGTTATCCTGTTATCCGCAAAAATATGAAGCAGTGGGTAATAGATATAAATAAATATGCGGAAAAGCTTTTGGAAGGGCTGGACGATTTGGACTGGGCGGAAGCTTCAAAAACCGCGCAAAGAAACTGGATAGGGAAATCCGTAGGCGCAAATATCGATTTTAAGGTCGACGGCACGGACAAGTCGTTTACGGTATTCACCACACGTTGCGATACTATTTTCGGCGTAACATACTGCGTACTTGCCCCCGAACACAAATTAATTGACGAAATCACCATACCCGAACGGAAAGCCGAGGTTGAAGCTTACAAAAAACAGTGCGCAAGCAAGTCCGACTTGGAGCGTACGGATTTGAACAAGGAAAAAACAGGCTGTTTTACAGGCGCGTATGCAATAAATCCTGCAAATAAAAAGAAAATTCCTGTATATATTTCTGACTATGTTTTAACCTCTTACGGTACGGGTGCAATTATGGCTGTACCGGCACACGATACGCGTGACTATGATTTTGCAAAAAAGTTCAATCTACCGATTATTCCCGTACTCGAAGGCGGCGACGTTACAAACGAAGCTTTCACGCAGGACGGTCCGCATATTAATTCCGACTTTTTAAACGGACTCAATAAGCAGGATGCTATCAATAAGGCTATAGAATGGTTAACAGTCAACAAATTCGGCAAAAAAACTGTAACGTACAAGCTGCGTGAATGGATATTTGCACGGCAAAGATACTGGGGAGAGCCATTGCCCGTTGTTCATCTTGAAAACGGTAAAACCTATCTTTTAGACGATGAGGAGCTGCCACTCGTTCTTCCCGAAATGAAAGATTACAAAGCGCACGGAGGAAACGCGCCGTTAGAGAACGCGACTGATTGGGTAAACGTTGAAATAGACGGCGTAAAAGGCAAACGCGAAACAACCACCATGCCCGGTTCAGCCGGTGCAAGCTGGTACTTTTTAAGATATTGCGATCCGCATAACGAAAAGAAGTTTGCCGATTACGAGCTTTTACAGCATTGGATGCCCGTTGACTTTTATATCGGCGGCAAAGAACACCTTGTAGGGCACCTCCTCTATTCGCGTTTCTGGAATAACTATCTGTTTGATAAAGGCCTTGTGCCCTATAAGGAGCCATTTAAAAAGCTATTCCACCAAGGCATGATACTTGGTGAGGACGGCAACAAAATGTCCAAAAGCTTGGGCAACGTTATAAACCCCGACGATATAATTGAAAAATTCGGCGCTGATACTTTAAGAATGTACGAAATGTTTATGGGGCCTGTTGCCGATACCAAGCCTTGGAGTACGGCAAATATCGAAGGCGTAAAGAAATTTATAGACAGAATTCACAGACTGTACTTTGAGCTTAACGCAATTTCACCGGCAGAGAACAAAAACCTTGAAAAGCTGTACCACCAGACGGTTAAAAAAGTCGGAGAAGATTACGAAGCTTTGAAGGTTAACACTGCAATTTCACAAATGATGATTTTTGTGAACGCGGTTTACAAGGAAATCGGCGAAGGGCGTTTCTTCCCCACCGAGTATGCCGAAGGGCTTATTAAGCTTTTAAATCCCGTAATTCCTTTTATTACCGAAGAAATTTGGACTACCGTGTTAAAACACGATAAAACCATCGCGTTTGAAAGCTGGCCGAAATTCGATATTTCAAAGTGCGGCGAGGACAGCTTTGAATATGCCGTTCAGGTTAACAGTAAAATAAAAGCGAAAATAACCGTACCTGCCGATATGTCTGCGGACGAAATCGAAAAGATTGTAAAAGCTCATTCAGACATTGCTCCCCTTATTGACGGCAAGCAGATAAAGAAATTCATTTTAGTACCCAAACGCTTGATAAATATTATCGTATAAAATCAAACAGTAAAAAAAGCCGCAGGTTTGACTATTGCAAACCTGCGGCTAAATTTTACTTAAATCAAAGCGACTGCAAAATATTTACGACGTCGCCTACCGTCTTTAAATCGGCAACCTTGTCTTCGGGAATAGTTTTGCCCGTATTTTCTTCCAGTGTCATTAAAAGCTCAACCACGTCGAGAGAGTCGGCGCCCAAGTCTTTTACTATATCGCTTTCAGCCGTAATTTTCGACTGGGGAATACCCAACTGCCCGGAAAGAACTTTAGCTACTTCATCAAACATATTTATACCTCCGTAATTTACTGTTAAATTTTACTAAATGACAGATATTCTGTCAAGTCAATTCGCCTGCTTTTTAGCCTGCTTAAGCGAAAGCCCGATGCGCTGTTTGCCCTTATCAAGACTGATTATTACAGCCCTGACCTGCTGACCGACCTTCAATACGTCGGAAGGATGACGGATATACTTGTCCGTAATTTCGGAAATATGCACAAGTCCGTCCTGATGTACGCCTATATCGACAAATGCGCCAAAGTCAATTACGTTCCTTACAGTTCCCTCAACCTCCATTCCTACAGCTAAATCTTCTATGCCCATAATATCTTTTCTGAGCTGTCTTTGGGGCAAACTGTCACGGATATCTCTTCCAGGCTTAACAAGCTCGGCAATTATATCATTCATTGTTGCTTTATCAAGCTCGCAATACTGCGCGGCTTTATCCTCGCCGTAGGCTTTAACCTTTGAAGGAAGCTCTTCAAGCTTTCTTAAACGGATATCATCCTCACCGTATCCGAACAACGACAAAAGTTTTTCCGCCTTTTTGTAGGACTCGGGATGAACGGCAGTGTTATCCATTATATTTTTACCGTCGGGTATTCTTAAAAAGCCTGCACACTGCTCGTAAGCCTTTTCACCGAGCTTGGAAACCTTTAAAAGCTGATTACGATGTGTAAATTTGCCGTTCTGCTCACGGTAAAGCACAATGTTTTTAGCAATACCTGCGTTAAGTCCCGCTACGTATTTCAGAAGCGAAACACTTGCGGTATTCAAATCGACGCCTACGCTGTTAACACAATCCTCCAGAACGCCGCCCAAAACTCCGTCAAGACGCTTTTTATCCATATCGTGCTGGTACTGTCCGACACCTATTGACTTGGGGTCTATTTTAATAAGCTCGGAAAGAGGGTCCTGTAACCTTCTTGCAATCGAAATTGCCGAACGCAAGGTCAAATCGTAGTCGGGGAATTCCTCAACGGCAAGGGGACTTGCCGAATAAACGCTGGCGCCCGCCTCGTTTACGACGGCGTAGCTGACGTTAGCTTCGATTTCCTTTAAAAGGTCAGCGACGAAAATTTCCGTTTCCTTGCTTGCCGTACCATTACCGATTGAAATTATATCAACCTTATGCTTTTCAATAAGCGCTTTGACAATTTTTTTTGAGCCTTCGATATCGTTTTTCGGAGGAACGGGGTATATAACGGAAGTATCTAAAACCTTACCCGTTTCGTCGACAACAGCAACCTTGCAGCCGGTACGGTATCCGGGGTCAAGTCCTAACGTGACCTTACCTTTAACGGGCGGCTGCAACAGGAGCGGACGAAGATTAACTTCAAACATCTTTATAGCCTGTTCGCTTGCGCGGTCAGTTAAAATTGCCCTTACTTCACGCTGAATGGAAGGCTCGATAAGTCTGTCGTATGCGTCTCCAGCTGCTTCTTCAATGAGTTTTGTACACTCTTTTTCAGTCTTATTTTTAATATACTTTGCAACGCAGACGCGCTTTGCAATTTCCGGATCAAAATAAATTTTGGCTTTAAGGCAATCTTCTTTCTCTCCCCTGTTTATCGCCAGTATACGGTGATTTTTTATTTCTGGAATTATTTCGCTGTAATCGGCGTACATCGCGTAGGTTCCCCTATCGTCGTCCTTTACAAGCTTAACCTGCATCTCGCCGTGGTTTTCCAAAAGCGCCCTAAGCTTTTTGCGTAGTTCGGCGTTATCTGATACGATTTCCGCAATAATATCCTTTGCTCCGGCAATAGCTTCGTCAACTGTATTTACGCCTTTTTCGGTATCTATGTACTTTTCGGCTTCCTTTAAAGGCTCGCAAGTCTGCTCCAAAATAAGCTCTGCAAGCGGTTGCAACCCTTTTTCAATCGCAACGGAAGCGCGCGTCTTTTTCTTTTGCTTATAGGGGCGGTAAATATCTTCCACTTCCGTCAAAGTCAAAGCTGCGTCAATAGCCGTCTGAATTTCTTCAGTCATCTTTTCCTGTTCGGTAATGGCCTTTGCGACCTCCTCCTTGCGCTTTTGCAAGTTCGTCAGATACTCGTATCTGTCGTTAAGCGCACGCAGAACCTGATCGTCAATCGCGCCGGTCATCTCTTTACGGTAACGCGCAATAAACGGTATTGTGTTGCCCTCGTCAAGAAGCTTCAAAATGTTCTGAACGTGATCGGGGCGGAGATTGAATTCCTCTGTAAGTTTTGCTGAAATGTCCATTTATCTTTTTAATCCCTTTAAATAATTTTTTGTATCTTCCGTAAGACGGTAACTTTCTACCGCTTTCTGAATTGCTTTGTTGTGAGTTTTTTTATCTAACGAATTTTTTAAAAGAAATTCTTTTGCTTCGTCATAGAACTTTATAAGCGTTTCTGCTATCAGCCACGCCGCAGCCATATGTACGTAATAATATTCGGTATTAGACTTTTCAGCCATAGTGAAAATAATCTGCAAATATTCTTTATCTACGTAGAAATGTAGCAGCGTTGTCAATGCAAAACGTTGATAAAATTCCTTACCTTCAGCCGCAAAATTGTAAATATAAGGCAAAAAGTCTTTTCTATGCTTTATTACGCATTTAGGCACGAAGCAGTCGCACGTTGCCCAGTTATCAATAAGCGCTACGCATTTATCAACGTACTTCAAAAACTCTTCATAGTTTAAAAGCGAAACCACAGTAAGTTTTACGAATGTGACCTCGTAAAATTCATCGGGATACGTCATAAGCTCGTCCACACGGTCTTTATAGCATTTTGCGATTTTCCTTAGCTGAGGAATGCGTACGCCGATAACGTTTACGCTTTCATTCTTTAAAAGCTTTTTGTGAAAGGCTTTATAATTTTCATCCGAGCAGCTTTTAAGTTCGGCTAAAAGCTCTTGATAGGGCATTATGCCATTCCTCCGAAGTAAAATGCGTATTGGCAGGACTCGTGGAAGAAAGCTTTACATACGGAATCTTTAAATCGGCATAGCGCTTTATAAAAATCTCGTAAGCCTTGCTTCCGTTTAATATTATAT
>CAMWNA010000031.1 GCA_947175515.1 uncultured Clostridia bacterium
TTTTTTTTTTTGCGATCAAAGGTCCCACAGCCTCATAATTTTTTTAAAAAACCCCAAAAAAAACCAAACCATCCCCTCCCGGCCCTATTCGCGGCGCGCGCGGCTTTCTTTGCAATATTTCAATTTTGCGGCTTATCAGCCTTTCATCATCTGCACGGCAGTATAAAGCTCCTTATCGCCGTTGAGTCTTTTTTTAGTGCCGTCGGAAAGCTCTTCATAACACAAAGTAAACTCCCAGTCGGCTTCCACCGCTTTGCATTTATCCTCAGTCTTTATGCCTCTGTCGTGAATGGTCGTCTTTCCGTCGGGCCAGTAAATCTTTGCGGTGGTAAGCTTTAACGCTCCGCCCGTGGAATAGTTTATAAACGTTGACTGCATTATGCCCTTACCGTAGGTCTGGCGCGTTTTGGTTTCACCTCCGTGTTTTTTGAGCCAGCCCCGATAAGACGCGGAATAGTCTGAAAGATAAATATCCTCGTACTTCAACGCGCCGTAGCAGTACATTGCGCCGATAAGCGCTTCCGAAGCGCTTGCCGTTCCGGAATTTGCAAGCACGCTTACCTTAACGTCCTTGGAAATCCTGCTGTCGGCGTCGTCGATTTTTGAACAGTAGAAGGTTTCGGTATCGCCGTGTTTATTGCGCGAAATCATTGCCGTTTTTTTCTCGCCGTCGGCAAACGCGCCTGCGATTTGCTGCATTACGTCAACGTAGCCGCCGCCGTTCGAACGCAAATCAAGAATCAGGTGCGTGCAATGCATTGCGTTGAATTTTTGAACCAAACGGAAAAACTCCTGCGGGGCAGTACCGAAGAACTGCGACAGATAAATATACGCCGTGCCTTCAGGCAGGTAGCCGATACTTTCGGACGGCTCTTCATACAATGCAAGTCCGCCGTACGCCGCGTCCTTGAACACCCACGCCGTATCGCGCGTGGCAAGGTAAGTGTAGCTTGCGGTGTATTCCGCCTTTGCCACGGTAAAGCTTTCGCCGAGCGCGTTTTTCAACGTCACGTTCTCGCCGTCCTTGGCAGAGCTCAGCAAATCGTAAAAATCGTCCGATTCTTTGAAGGTTACGCTCTGCCCTGCCAAGCTGCCTTCTACTAAAAATTCGCCTGCGCGCAGTCCTGCTTTATACGCAGGAGAATTGCCGACGACAGACGAAACATAAATTCCGCTGTTTTCAATAACGTCTGCTTCTACGTACGCGTAGGATATGCCTATTCCGCTTTTTGAACCGGAGTTGCTTTTATAAAGCTCCTCGTACTCTTCCTTGGTGTAATATTCGGAATACCTGTCCAGATACTTATCCGCAATGCCGCTGATAGAAGCGCCGTCAAAGCCGTCCTCCACGTCGCCGAAGTAGTAATATTTGTCTATCATTTCAAGCGCCCATTCCACGGAAGAAAGCGTTTTGCCCTGCGTGCATTTGCGCGTGTAAAAGCCTGCGGCAAACGCACCGCCGGCTATTATAAGAGCGAGTATTACAGTAACGATATTCTGCGCAACCTTGGTCTTCATTCTTTTCCTCACTTAAGTTCGTACAAGGCGCGTAAAATTTTGAACGTCAGCGCCATATCGAAGTTTTTTAAATCAAGCCCCGTAAGCGCGCGAACCTTGTTCAGTCTGTATATCAGCGTGTTCCTGTGCATATACAGCTTGCGCGCCGCAAGGGAAATATTCATACCGTTTTCAAGAAAGCCGTCAACCGCCATCATAACGTCCGAATCCTCGAAAATCTTCGCTAAATTTTTCAAATCGTATCCGGAAGTAAGTTGTTCCCTTTTATCCTTGGGAAGCGATGAAAGAATTTCGCCGAGAGAAATATTTTCAGGCGGATTTTCGCCGTTTTCAAAGCATTTGTAATGATTAACGTTTTCGTCTTCGCCGTCGGATAACGTACGCATATTTTTCACTCCTGTAAAAGTTATTATAACCCTTTTTACGGTAATTTGCAATATCTTTTCAAAGCGCGCAAAAAATTAATTGCCCCGACGCGCCGCCGCAAGGGTATATTTAACGCAGGAAGAAGTAAAATAAAAACAGAAAATACGGGCGCGCGCCCGTCCTAAAATATTCCTTATTATAACAAAATTTTCAATATATTCCTTGACATAAACGGCATTTTGTATTACAATTAGTTAAGCTGTTTTTAAACTGTCCGCCGTGTATGCGGCGGTAGAAACATAAAATTCACTAAATTAACGGAGAAAAAGTTCATATGGGAATTTCGGATAATAAAACCAAAAAGCTCATAGTAATCGTCACGTACGCCGCGGCGGTTTTGTGCCTGCTTTTAGGATTGTTCCTGCCCCTTTTCGACGGCAAGGGAATTCTTGCGTTTCAGCTTCCCAACGTGTTTATGAGCCTTGCAAACAAGGCGCCTACGGATATCGGCAAAGAATTTACCATGCCCCACCCCATTTTGTTTATGGGCAAGGGTAAGGAATTCGACTTTATGGCGTTTACCGTAATGCTTTACGCGTTTATTACGTTCCTTGCGCTTATAATGTTTATTCCCATCGGCGTAACATTCAAAAAGCAAAGCAAGGCGGGCGCGGTTTGCGCTTATATTATTGAGGTTGCGGCTGCCCTAGTACTTTCATTATATTTGATTATCGCATTGGAATATTACATTTCCCTCGGTGAAAAACCCAGCTGGAATATGATTATCGCGCTTTGCGGCGCTGTTGCCATGCTGATAATTCAGTGCTGTGCAAACAAAGGCAGGACGGGTGCGGTTAAGCTGATTTTATTCCTCTTGGGTGCGGCGGCTTTCCTTTCGCTGTTCTATATCGTAGGCACGGGAAAGTTTGCGGAGCTTTGGGAAAAAATCGCGGCAAAGCTTAAATGTTCCCCCGCGCTTTTCGGCAGCGGCGACGAAACGTCACTCGGCGTAAGTTATCTCGTAATGTTCTTCGAAGGTCCTTTCAAGGACGTTGTTAACGCTATGCCCACCGCTAAGGACAAGGCTTGGCTGTGCCTTGCTTTGATTGTTGCGCTGTGCGTGCTTTTAAACTTCTTTATCGACATCATCTCGCTTGCGACAAACGGCAAGCGCAAGGGACTTATATTCAACGTTATCAGATACGGCGTTGAGGTTGCCGCGGTAGTCGCGCTGTTTATAACGCTTGCAATCAGCAAGCTTGACCAAGGCTTGCTCCTCTGCCTGATTCTTATATTCGCGGCAATTCAGCTTATTATCAGCACCGTAAGACTTGCTCTTGCTTACAGAAAAGCTGACGACAAGGCAGAAGAAAAGAAACCCGTACAGGATTACTTCAACGACGAAAGCACTGTGCTTGCGCCTGCCGCTGCGGAACAAAACAATACGCCTGCGCCCAATTACGTTGACCCCTACTATGAGGATAACTACAACGCAAGCCCTTACCCCTACACCCCTGCAACCTATTCGGCACCCGAAGAAGTTGAAGAACCCGACGAAGACGATTACGAGCCCGTGGCTGAATACGAGCCGACCCCCCAGTACAACCCCGTACAGGAATATAAGCCCGCACAACCTGTTACGCCCGAATACGAAGAACCCGTAAAGAAATACAGACCGGTACAGGATTACTTCAACCCCGTGCAGGAATACAAGCCCGTTCAGCCAGAACCGGCTCCCGCACCCATTCCCGAACCGGCTCCTGCACCCAAGGAACCGCCCGTGTATAACGCTTATCAGACGTATACGCCCAACGTTCCCGAAAACAAACCCGTCGACCAGATTTACAGACTTAACACCGTTTATCAGGGTCCCACCGACGAGTTTATGCGCAAGCTTAACAACAATGAAAAAATTGAATTTTCTATGATTTTCATTGAAAAGAGCAGGGGCGACATAGGAAAAGTTCCCGACTACGTTATAGGCGGCGACAACAAAAAGTTCTTCTCCGCGGTGTTCATTTACCTCGGCAGAATGAGAAGCATAGTTTCCGACGGACTTTTGAACAAGATGTACAAAGAACTGAATATGCTACGCTAATGCAAAATTTTAAAAGGCTTCGGCAGTTTGCCGAAGCCTTTAATTTTTACGTTGCCGTATTCACAAAAACTTTTTATAACCGTGTCACAAGCTATTTTTATAGTCCGTTCCCCAGTCACGCATAGCGTAAAGAACGGGCTTTAACGTTTTGCCGAGCGCGGTCAAAGAATATTCCACACGCGGCGGAACTTCCGCAAACACTTCCCTTTCAATTATTCCGTCACTCTCCAAAGCGCGCAAATCGTCGGTTAAAACCTTTTTGCTTATGCCGGGAATTGATTTTACGAAATCGGTAAACCGCTGTTTATCGTTGTAGACCAGATTACGGATAATTAAAAGCTTCCATTTATTGCCTATAATCTGCACGCAGGTTGCAACGGGGCATTCGGGTAACTCTTCTCTTGTCAGCATACAATTCGCTCCTTTTATAACTTACGTTTATTATATCAAACCGAAAACAAAACGTCAATAGTTTAAAAATGAAACTAAGTTACAAATTTATTATCCGATAATAAAAAAGTAACGCTCTTGCAAAGCTTTTCCGCCTGTGCTATACTTCGGATACAATTTCAATTCCGGAGGTTATTTATGGAAAAGTTCAACAAAATCAGCGTCGGAGAAGGCGCACGCTCCGAGCTGCACGACTTACTCTCGCTCACCGGTGCGGAAATAAGCATAAACGCGTTGCCTGCAGGAGCAAGCGTGCCGTTCGTTCATTCGCATAAGCAGAACGAAGAAATTTACGCAGTTTTAAGCGGAGAAGGTTACGCCGTAATCGACGGTGAAAACGTAGTACTGAAAGCAGGCGACTGGCTGCGTATTTCCCCGTCGGCGAAAAGGCAGTTTTTTGCTTCTGAAAAGACCGCGATAAAGTATATCTGTATTCAGGTAAAGGCAAACTCGCTGGAAGGCTACACTATGACCGACGCTATAGTTTGACGGAATTTTTTAAAGCATAAAGCCGCGCAATCCTTTAAAGGATTGCGCGGCTTATTCATTTAATTTGAAATTCAGCCGTCTTGTTACTTAGGCAAAGCTTGTATTACTGACGTTTTAAAAACACCTTAACTTCGCCGTGCGGACCGCGCTCTATTTCGCCGCGGCACATATTCTTCACTATATAGAATCCCCTGCCGCTTTCCGAAAAAACGTCCGGCATTTCGCCGCGGATATCCACGTTTTTCAAGCTCTCGGCAGAAACGGTTATAACTATTCCGTCAGCAATGACTGCGCCTGTAAACTGCGCCTCGTCGCCGCCGTGGCGTATAACGTTGGTCAACAGCTCGCAAGAAATTAATTTACTTGCGAAAATATCGTCGTCGCAAACTCCTGACGTACGCAGAAAATCGGTAAAAGCTTTCAGCTCGCCGTGCATATTGATTAAATTGTCAACCTTGAAACTTATCATTAAAGCAGCGCGTCCTTTAGCTTTTCAACAATCTTCCTTTCCGCGCGTGAAACGAACATCTGGCTTACGCCTAAAATTTTGCCCACCTCCGCCTGCGACTTGCCTTCGACGAACCTCAGCTTTACAACACGCTGTTCGGTCGAATCCAATTTTTTAATTTCAGCCCTTAAAGATTCGGTGTCTTCGAATTTTTCAAAGCCGTTGTTTTCGTCGGGTATAACGTCGTACAACAGTCCTTCGCCGTCCTCGGACTTTACCGTGGAATCCAAGCTTACGGGCGCGCGGTATTCGAGGGCTTCCATAATCTGCTCCTCGCTTACGCCTAGCTTTTGCGAAAGCTGCTTTACGGTGGGTTTTGCGCCGTTTTCTTTGAAATATTCGTTGACCTCCGCCCTTACCTTTACGGCAAGCGTATAAATGCGGCGCGGCAGGCGCACAGCGCGCGAATAGTCGCGGAAGTAGTTTTTAATCATACCCGTAACCGTCGGGATAATATAGGTTGTGAACTGTACGCCCAAATCGGGGTTGAATTTTTCAACGCCTGAAATAAGCCCTTCCGAAGCAACCTGCAGCAGATCGTCGTACTCAACCCCCCTGCCGGCAAACTTTTTGGCGAGAATTTCGGCTATGTAAAAATAATTTTCGACGAGCTTGTTCCTGATACTTATATCGCCCGTGCGGCGGTATTCCAGGAACAGCCCGTTTGCCTCTTTTGCGTCAATCATATTTTAAGAGTAACCTTGCTGATTATGCCGCCTTCGCTCTTTATTCCGCAGCCCGAAACGAGCGCGCGTATAAGTGAAAGCGAAAGCTCGTTTGAAGCCGCTTGGGGGAAGCCTCCCAGCCCCGAAAGCGTACATGAAACGCCGCTTGCCGTCTGAAATTCTGCGCGGACCTTTTCAAAGCCGCAATTTTTTAAGATGAGCGCGCTTTCCGTTACGCAGACCTTGAAATCCTCCAACGCGTCGATATCAGTGTCGGCGGCGGAACAGACCGCACCCGAAACAAGGCGGAGCGCCGTCATATATTCGCTGTCGCATAAATGAAATTCAACCGTGAACTGTCTCATCTTTCAATCTCCATAATGGTATCGAGTGCACAGATTTCAAATAATTTTCTTATTCTCGGCTGTACGTTGACAAGGCGCATATTGTTTCCGTCCGCCTTTACTTCCTTTAAAATTTTAACGAACGTGCCGAGCATCGTGCTGTCGATAAACGTGAGCGCGGCGCAATCGAAAACCACGTCCTTTTTATCGTGAAGATACGCAGCCCTGACCTGAGCGTAAAAATTTTCGCTCGTCGCCGAGTCGATTTCGCCTGAAAGCGAAAAGTTAAGTTTATCCCCCGCGGATACGAGTTTTACCTGTTGCATAAAAAAACCTCAAACAATTTCTAACTATTTTATAACCTTTTACGTTAGTAAAAAAACGCAAAAAGAAGTATTTTTTATAAATCAAATCGGCTTATAAAGCTTTTACCATTCAAATAGCTTAATTTGCCCGTAAGGCAAAAGGCAAGCCTTTTTGAAATCAAGCACTGCCGCTTTAAGCCGTACTTTTTATTCAACGCTTCGTCGCCGTATTTTTCGTCGCCTAAAACGGGGCAGCCGATATGGGCGAAATGCGCGCGTATCTGGTGAGTTCTGCCCGTATGCAAGGTTATGCGGACAAGCGCGATATCGCCGCGGTTTTCGACCAGCGAATACTGGGTTATAATTTTCACGCTGCCGGAAACTTCTTTATCGTAAACTTTTACAAAAGAAGTTCTTTCGTCCTTTTTTAAGTACGCGGTCAAAATTGCGCTTTCTGCCATAAAGCGGTTTTTGCAAAGCGCTACGTAAGTTTTAATAACGCGACGTTCTTTAAAGGCTGACAAAAGCTCGGCTTCCGCAGCTTTATTTTTCGCAAAAACAATAACCCCCTGCGTATTCCGGTCAAGACGGTGAACCGCGTAAAATTCGCCTTTTTCCTGTAGCTCACTCAACAACCCTTCGGTATTTACCCCCGAATACTTGTCCGCGATACATACGTTTTCGTCCTCGAAAACAAGCCCGTGGCTTTTCATTTCCTCCTGCTTGGGAGCGGTATAAAAAACAACCTCGTCGCCCGTTTTAAGCGCGACGTTTCCCGATACGCGTGCGCCGTTGACTTTTATATCCTTGTTTTTCAAAAGTTGCGCAAAGCAAAAACCGCCTTGCGGATACGTGCAGTCGGTAAAGTCTTTAAGGCTTTGGTTTTGCGTAACGGTAAAAGTTTTCATATCAGGCTGAATATAAGGTTTACGGCGTATGCGCCTAAAAACGCGATTGCCGTCTGTGCAACAAAGCACTTTAAAGTAAATTTAACCCCCGCCTCCTTGACCGATGCGGAAAGCGCGGAAACGCAAGCGGGACATAAGAGAATGAACGTGCTTATTGCAAGCGCGGAAGAAAGCTGCAGTCCAGCGCCCATAGGCAGAAGCATTGCGACGGTTGCCGCAACGTTTTCTTTTGCAATAAAGCCACACAGCGCCGCATAAGCAATGCGCCAATCGGATACGCCCATCGGCTTAAACAGCGGAGTTAAAACACGGCTGATTGACGCGAGCATACTTTGGTCGGCTTCCACGTACCGGAAAGCAAACGAAAAGTGCGACAACAGCCAGCTTACCACGCAGAATAAAACGATTATTCCCGACACCTTTATTATAAACCCTTTTACGTAAAAACACAACTTTTTGCCGACGGCTTTAAACTGCGGCAAAATTACGGGCGTGACCTCTGAAAGCATGCCCTCGCCGTTGCCCTTCAACAATAAAGAAAACAGCAGCGATATAAAAAGCCCTGCAAAATAAAAGCAGGTTATTACGGGGAACGGATTTTTAAACAGCGGAGCCAAAAAGGTTAAAAACACGGGAAGCTTTGCGCCGCAGGGTATGTACGGAAGCACGGCTATGGTACGCTTTTGCGCGCTTTGCGTGGAATATCCGCGCGTTGTCAGTATTGCCGCCGCGGTACACCCGAAGCCCGAAACGAGCGAAAAAGCCGCTCTGCCCGAAAGATTTACCTTTTCAAACAATCCGTCCGTAGCAAACGCCAGCGCGGAGGTTATCCCGCTTTCGTCCAGCATCGTCAAAAAAAGATACAGCACGGCAAGCTGTGGAACGAACGATAAAACGCTGCCGGCGCCGCCAAGTATCCCCTCGGATATCAATGAAATCGCCGCTTCGCTTTGCATATGCGAAGTTATTGCGTTTGCAAGCGTTTCGCATATCAGTTTTTCGGTCAGCCCCTTTAAAACCGCGCCTATCATTACAGGGTGGAATGCAACGAAGAACATAAGCGCAATCGAGCATATAAAGAATAACAGCGCAAAATAGCGGTTGTAAAAAAGCTTATCCGCACGGGAAAGCCCCTCTCTTCCTGCCGAGTACGCGGAAGATAAAGAAACCGTTTGCATAGTTTTTGCCTGAGTTTTTTGCGCGGCGGAAACGTACGCGCCTTCCTCTATGAACTTTTTAAGCTGTTTCGGCGTACAAGTCAGAACCGGCATACCTAAAACTTCGGAAAGCTTTTCCGCGTCAAATCTGCCGCCGCACTTTTTAAGCTGGTTCAATTTAGTGACGTATAAAATTACGGGCTTGCCCTTATCTTTAAGTCTGCGCGTTAAATTCAGGCTGTTTTCAAGCGTAAGCGCATCCGCGACGTCGATTATTAAATCCGCGAACTCTATTTCGTTAGCGGCGTTCACCTCCTCCATAGAATACGCACTGAGCGCATATAAGCCAGGCGCGTCAACATAGGTTACGCCGTTTAGGGTTTTTTCGGCGGCGGAAGTAGTCACGCCGTGGAAGTTGCCCGTGCGCAGGCTGCTGTGGGTCAGCGAATTGAAAAGCGTGGTTTTGCCGGCGTTGGGGTTTCCCGCAAGAACCACGCGTTTATTCTCCACCGCGCCTCGTGCGCTTTTATTACGTTTAGCTTTCTGAAAAACCAATTCTAACCGTCGCATTTTTCCACCTCGATTTTTACTGCAAGCGACTTTCTTAAACCCAGCCGAACCGCGCCGCAGCCTATTAAAACGCTGGATTTGAAAAGCGAAAAACTAAGCACCGTAATTTTTTTACCGACTGCTATACCTAAGGAGCCGAGCCTAGCCGCCGCGTTGCCTGTGACGTCAATACGTGTTATTTTACCGCAGTCGCCTGTCTTCAATAAATAAATGCCGACAGTTTTTTCCGTTTCCGCCTCGGCATTTTCAATTTTCCGTTTAAACAAAAAACCGCCCATAGAATAAATCTATGAGCGGTTATTCTGTTTAATGACTTTGCAGATCAGCGTCTGTACAAAAGATGAAGGTCGCCGCCGTACAAGCTGCAAGCTACGGCACGGCTTGATTTAAGCTGCTTTGCGCGTGCGCCGCGCATTAAATATTCCTTTAACTGCGTGCGTACGAATTCCAGTGCCTTTTTACGGTTTTCGGCGGTGAACTTGAATTCGTCTCCGTCGCCGCGGCTGGAATACAGCGTATCGTGCACCCAATCGTCGTCCTCGTCGTCAAATGACGCCGCGCCTATAAGTCCTGCGGAAAAGCCGTTTTTAAGCTGATAAACGTTCACGCTATACGCCACCGCACCTTTATCCACGCATAAAATTTCGCCGTCAAGCCATTCGAAAAATTCTTCGTTCATAATCTTCCCCCTTACTTTTTTATAAGCGTTAAAGTTACCTTTTCGCCGTTGATGTTCTGTTCCTTAGTGTAGCCGTCGGCATGACCTGAGGAAATTTTTTCGGCCAGAACGTCGGAAGCAAACGCGCCTTTTTGCAAAACCTTTGCCGCCTTGCCCTCCGCGGCGTAGTACACGTAAATTCTGTCGGTAACCTCGAAGCCTGCGTCCTTTCGCATATTCTGTATTTTGGAAACTATTTCGCGTTCAATACCTTCGAAAATTAAATCTTCCGTCAAAGCAGTGTCTAACGCGACGGTAATTCCCCTGTCCTCGGCGGCAACGTAGCCGTTTGCGCTTTCCGTAAAAATCTGCAAGTCCTCAGCTTTTAAAACAACGTCCTCGCCTGAAATTTCGTATGAGCCGCCGTTTTTAACGGCGTTTACTACTTCCTTGGCGTTGCAGCTTGAAAGAAACGCGGAAATCGCGCCGAGCTTTTTGCCGTACTTGGGCCCCAGCGTTTTAAGCTGCGGCTTTAATTTATAGCTTATATATTTTTCCGCGTCGTCCGCAAAGTCGAACGATTTTATATTCAGCTCGTCCAGAACGATTGCGCGTTCTTCCTTGGAAAGCTCTATTTTCCTGTCGGAAACCACGAGCATTTTTGCAAGCGGCTGTCTGTTTTTAAGGTTGCCGGCGTTGCGCGCAGCCCTGCCTAAAACTACTATATCCAGAACGCCGTCCATACCGTCTTCAAGCTTTTTATCAATAAACTTACCGTCGCTTTCGGGGAAGGCGCAAAGATGAACGGACTTTGGAGCGGACTTATAGAATTGCGGAACAAGATTTTGGTACATCATTTCCGCTACGAACGGCGTATACGGCGCCGTAAGCTTTGCAAGCGTTAAAAGAACGGTGTAAAGCGTGGTGTAAGCCGCCGCCTTGTCTTCCGTCATTTCACTGCCCCAGTAGCGTTCGCGGCCGCGGCGTACATACCAGTTGGAAAGTATATCTACAAATTCCTGCATAGCGCGCGAGCTTTCGAAAATTTCGTAATTTTCAAGGCTTTCTCCCACGAGTTTTACAAGGCTGTTGAGCTTGGAAAGTATCCACCTATCCATAACGGAAAGCTTGCACTTGTTTAAATCATACTTCGTCGGGTCGTACTTGTCAATTTCGGCGTACAGCGTAAAGAACGCGTACGTATTCCAAAGCGTGCCCAGATACTTGCGCTGGGCTTCGGAAACGGTTTCCTCGGAAAAGCGCGAAGGCAGCCACGGCGCGGAAGCCGTGTAGAAATACCAGCGGACGGCGTCCGCACCCTGCTTATCGAGAACGCTCCACGGGTCGACGACGTTGCCCTTGTGCTTGGACATTTTTATGCCGTTTTTGTCGTTGACGTGACCTAAAACTATGCAGTTTTTGAAGGGCGCTTTGCCGAATAAAATAGTGTTTATTACAAGCAGGGTATAGAACCAGCCGCGCGTCTGGTCGACGGCTTCGGATATAAAGTCCGCAGGGAAGATTTTTTCAAATACTTCCTTATTCTCAAAAGGATAATGGTACTGCGCAAACGGCATAGAGCCGGAATCAAACCAGCAGTCTATAACCTCGGGCGTGCGCTTCATACTGCCGCCGCATTTTTTGCATTTGCAGGTCAGGTTATCAAGGTACGGGCGGTGAAGCTCTATCTCACCGTCAACTGCGCACTTTTCTTTGAGCTCCGCCTTGCTGCCGATAACCTCTATGCCGCCGCAGTCGGGGCAAACCCAGACGGGGAGCGGCGTTCCCCAATACCTGTCGCGCGAAAGTCCCCAGTCTATGACGTTTTCCAAAAAGTTGCCCATTCTGCCCTCTTTGATTGTTTCGGGCATCCAATTTACCGAGCGGTTGGCTTTTATAATTTCTTTCTTGACTTTGGTGACTTCTATAAACCAGCTTGATTTTGCATAGTACAGCAGGGGAGTATCGCACCGCCAGCAATGGGGATAGTCGTGCTCGAAAGGAATTACCTTGAACAAAAGACCTTTGCCCTCAAGCATTTCAAGAATGGTTTTATCGGCTTTTTTTGCAAACGTACCGTTGAGTTTTTCAAAACGGCTGTCAAAACAGCCCCTTTCGTCCACGAGCTGCACAACGGGCAAGCCGTAGCGTTTGCCGACCTTGTAGTCATCCTCGCCGAAGGCAGGCGCAATATGCACGACGCCGGTACCGTCGCCCATAGTGACGTAGGTATCGCAAACGACGTAGTGTGCCTTCGCAGGTGAATTTGCGGGGAATATGCGTTTTACTTCCTCGCCCGTTTCTTCAAACAGCGGCGCGTATTCAAGCCTTTCGTAAAATTTGCCCTTATTTTTGGCAATAACATTATATTCTTCGAAAAAGTTTTTTACCAGCGCTTCGGCAAGAATATACCTTGCGCCGTCGGCTTCTATCTCGACGTAATCCTCGTCGGGGTTTACGCACAGCGCGACGTTGGACGGCAGAGTCCACGGGGTAGTAGTCCAAGCCAAGATAAAGCGGTTTTCTTCACCCTTGACCTTAAAGCGTGCGACGGCGGAATTTTCCTTTACGCATTTATAGCCCTGAGCGACCTCGTGCGAGGAAAGCGCGGTGCCGCACCTAGGGCAATAGGGCACTATTTTATGCCCCTTATACAAAAGCCCTTTTTCGTGCATCTTCTTTAAGGCCCACCACTCAGACTCGATATACTTATCGTCGTAGGTAACGTAAGGGTTGTCCATATCGACCCAATAGCCAACGCGGTCAGACATCTTTTCCCATTCGTTTTTGTATTTCCAGACGGACTGTTTGCACTGCTTTATAAAAGGCTCGATTCCGTAGCTTTCAATCTGCGGTTTGCCGTCAAGGCCCAAAGATTTTTCCACTTCAAGCTCTACGGGCAAGCCGTGAGTATCCCAGCCGGCTTTCCTTAAAACGTGGCTGCCGCGCATAGTTTTGTAGCGCGGAATAATATCCTTCATAACGCGCGTTAAGATATGCCCGATATGCGGTTTGCCGTTAGCCGTAGGCGGACCGTCGTAGAATGAAAATTCTTTGCCGCCTTCGTTGTTTTCAACGCTGTGTTCGAAAATTTTATTCTCTTTCCAGAAAGCTATAACTTCCTTTTCCCTCTCCACGAAATTCAAAGAGGTATCGACTTTTTTGTACATTGTTGCACTCCTTAAAAAATAAAATCAGCGTCCAAGTTTCGGACGCTGAAAATTGCGCTTATAAACCACCAAAACAAACTGACATTTGCCGTAACTTGTAACGGGTTACGAAACCGTATTTTCTTAATTGCGCAAGCGTTCGGAAAATAAGCTGGAAGGTGATATCCTGCGCGGCCCGTTTACTTTCTTGCACCAACCGAAAGCTCTCTTTAAATCGGTTTCCGCACGGCGTTGTCCTTCGTCAAAGCCTTTACTTAAATTGTAAATTAATTATATAAAACCACGGACAAAAAGTAAAGCGTTTTAACGCACGTAATCTTAGCTTACCTCAATAACACAAGTAACTTCTGCATACCCTTGCGTTGCGGTTATTATTGCCGTACCTGATTTCTTTGCAGTAACCCACCCATTAGCTGAAACACTTGCTACAGAAAAATCTGAGGTTTTCCAACTCACGCTTGCAGTTGAGTTTGATTCAACTTTCAGCCATACGTAACCGCCTACCGATAAATTTACGTGAGAATAATTTAAACTCATCGATGATTTCTTTATTACTATGGTGCACCTTGCAACATTATCGCCTTGTACCGCGATTATCGTTGCTACTCCTATGTTTTTTGCCAAAACTTGACCGTCGCTAACGATAGCGAGTTCAGAATTCAACGATTGCCACTCAACCGTTTCATTTGAATCAGACGTAACCTTTAACAAAACGGTCTCGCCTACTTCCATAGTAATATTTGTATAATTAAGCCTTATTGATTTTTTATCACTATCATTACACGCAATACCAAAACAACATAATACGCTTGCCAATAAGATAAAAGCAAACCAACGCAAATTTTTTCTCATGTTAATCTCCTTACCTGTTATTTCTTTATGCCATCAGCTTTTTGCACTCGTATGTACCGCAACTTTGCTATAGCACGCAATTTAAGTTTATTCGTCAATATAAGACGAATAATATAGCGAATCAAGTATATCGCGTAAGTCATAACCGTCCGAATATTCGGGGGCGGCACTTTCAAGGAAGGCAAAGCTTTTAGCTAATCCTTGCGAGCCTGCCGCAACCCAGCAGTAGGGCAAAATTTCGTTATAATAATTGGGGTTGTCCTTTACGAGCAACTCCATACGCGAGGTTTCAGCCGTCTTGATAAACCGCTTAAAGCCCAGCACCCTGCCGTAAAAGATCTGCCCCTCTTCCGTGCGCTTTTTAAAAAAGCTTTTTAGAAAATATATCCCCAAAAGATGCCACGCTACGGCGATAGTACAAAGCACGCCGCCGCCAGTCGAGCCGTTAAAGCATGCAATAGTCATAGGAATTAAAATGGCACAACGGAATATAACCGTGGTTACGAACGTCAAAGTCAGCTTGGTTTTGTTTCGTTGATCGTCGACTGACACAATCGCCCAGGCAATGATACATACAACTTCCATAATCATAAATGGTATAAACAACATCACAAAGGAATAAGCACCGTCCGCCTTTTCAAGATAAACCATCGTATAAACACACGGCAAAAGCACCGCAATAAATGTGCTGATAATAAAACACGCTTTTCCTGCCTTGACTCCGCGCACTAACGGTATATTAGGCTTCGATTCTTTTATAAAAGTTCTTGCCGCCGAGTTAAGCTCGTTATCGCGCTTTTGCCCGAGTTGACTTTTCATAAACGCGGAAGAAAAAATATCGCCCTCGCTGAAAAGCGTGTTAAAATACTGTCTTTCGCCGTAGGAACGCTCGTAGGGCAAGTCTTTGACTTTCTTTACGAAAAAGTTTCGCTCGTCCTGCTTTTTAAGGCGGACGAAGCCCTCGTTCGCCCACTGCAAAATTATGACCGGTACGTCTTTAAGGCGCGCCTCGCCGTAAAGGTACGCCGAAAACTGCAAAGGCGTAATGTTTTCGGGCGGGTAATATTCGACCGTTTCAAGCGGCTTTCCGGCGTGGAAGATAATTATAAGAATTACCCCTGCGACGATTACCGCAGAAGTAAGAGTGCAAAAAAATCCGAACACGTTTTTATCCTTCGCCGCCGAAGCTTAAAATTAAGCTTCGGCGGCTGTCGTTTACTTTAAAGGAATTTGTGCGCAGGCGTTGATATCCATAGGCGCGAAATTTTTTGCCGTGTACTGAATAAGCCCTTCGGCGGCTATCATTGCGGCGTTGTCCGTGCAGTACTTCTTTTCGGGCAGGACGAGCTTTATTTTATGCTTGTCGCACTCGGCTTTAAGGGTCAGCCTTAAATAATCGTTTGCTGCAACACCGCCGCCTGCGGTAACGGTCTTCGCGCCGACCTTCAAAGCGCACTCCACCGTCTTTTTAACCAAG
Source organism: uncultured Clostridia bacterium (assembly GCA_947175515.1). Taxonomy (GTDB): domain Bacteria; phylum Bacillota; class Clostridia; order Christensenellales; family Borkfalkiaceae; genus Coproplasma. Next base: position 15,536 of record CAMWNA010000031.1, read on the forward strand.
GGGTCGATTGCCGCGCATTGAAAGGAAGCGGCGACGTTTTCAGCGCATATCCTCTCGCCCTTTTGTTCGGCGGTGTGGCAATAGTTTATAACCGCCGTCTTTAAGCCGCTGTATGAAAACTGTAAGTTTTGACTGTTTTTAACGAGCGACTGCGGGAATGGTATATTTGCCGCGCCCTTTTCTGCAAGGCGCTGAACGTTGGGTCCGCCCGGGTAGGGCAGGTTTAAAATTCTTGCGACCTTGTCAAAGGCTTCGCCTGCCGCGTCGTCGAGCGTCGAGCCCAAAACCTCAAACTCGGTATAAGTTTTCGTGTGCAGAATTGCGGTGTGCCCGCCGCTTGCAAGAAGGGTTATATAAGGCGGTTTCAATTCCTCGTCGGAAAGGTACGCCGCCGCAAGGTGTCCGCGGATATGGTTCACTGCAATTAATGGAACGCCGAGCGTATAGGCAAGCGATTTTGCGAACGACAGCCCGACGAGAAGCGCACCCAACAGTCCTGCGCCGTAGGTTACCGCAACCGCGTCAAGTTGCTTTAAGGTTACGCCCGCATCCTTTAACGCGGTTTTCACCGCCTCGTCCACGGCTTCCGTGTGGGCGCGTGAAGCGATTTCCGGCACGACGCCGCCGTACTTAGCCTGTTCGGTTGCGGAGGAAATTATCACGCTCGATAAAAGCTTTCTGCCGCGGATAACCGCCGCCGCGGTTTCGTCGCAGCTTGATTCTATGCCCAGAATAACGGGGTCTTGTTTTATTTTATAGTTGTTCATATAAAAATAAATATAACGGGCGGAATCGGATAGCTTCCGCCCGTTTAGTTTAATTTAAATAGTTTTCTTTAAATAGTCGATTATAAATCCCTGAATATCGCCGTCCATAACCGCCTGCACGTTGGTGTTCTCGTAGCCCGTGCGGTGGTCCTTGACGAGGGTGTACGGACAGAACACGTAGGAACGAATCTGACTGCCCCACTCTATTTTTTTGATTTCGCCTTTAAGCTCTGCGTCAGCCGCTTCGCGCTCGGCAATCTGCCGTTCAATGAGCTTTGCGCGCAGGTACTGGAAAGCCATTTCCTTGTTCTGAAGCTGGCTTCTTTCGTTCTGGCAGGTAACGACTATACCCGTGGGGAAGTGCGTAATTCTTATTGCCGTTTCGGTTTTATTGACCTTCTGACCGCCTGCGCCCGACGAGCGGTATACATCGATACGGATATCCTCGTCTTTAATTTCGACTTCGTTCTCGTCCTCGACCTCGGGCATAACCTCTAAGGAAGCAAACGAGGTGTGGCGGCGTTTGTTGCTGTCAAAAGGGGAAATGCGGACTAATCTGTGCACGCCCTTTTCAGCTTTCAAAAATCCGTAGGCGTTTTCGCCCTCCACTTTAAAGCTTACGCTTTTAAGCCCCGCTTCGTCGCCGTCTTCGAAGTCAAGCTCCGTAACCTTGAAGCCTGCGCGCTCGCAGTAGCGCGTGTACATTCTGTAAAGCATACCCGTCCAGTCGCACGCTTCAGTGCCGCCTGCGCCTGAGTGAAGGTTTAAAATTGCGTTGTTGCTATCGTACTTGCCGCGGAGAAGTGCGCGTATACGCATTTGCTCAATATCTTCAACGGCGGTTGCAATCATTTCTTCGAGTTCGGGGATAAGACTTTCGTCGTCGGCTTCTTCGATTAAATCGATAAACGCGTTGGCCTCGTCGATGGCGTTCGCGCCTTTATTGTAAGAGTTTATTTTATTTTCCACTGCGGAAATTTCGCGCCCGATTTTTTTGGATTTTTCCAAGTCCTGCCAGACTTCGGGATTTTCCTGCTCGGCTTTAAGCCCTTCAAGCTTCGCGCCGAGGTTATCTATATCGAGTGCGTATTTGGCTTCCGACAGGGTGTCGGCAAGCGATTTTAATTTTAATCTGTAATCGTCTGCTTTAAACATAAAAGAATTTCCCTAACGAATTTTCTATGCTGTTATGCGCACGGAAAAATTGCGAAATATTACTTGTGGTCCTTCCAGTAACAGCAATCCTTATACTTTTTGCCGCTTCCGCAAGGGCAGGGGTCGTTCCTACCGACCTTGGTTTCCTTAGCGGCAACTTTGGGTTGCGCTTTGCCGCCGATGTTCGCCGTAAGGCTGTCTGGCGCCTTAGGTGCGTCGCCTATCGTCGGCGCGTCGGACTTGACTTTGGGCGCGGGGGCAGCCGACGGCTGCTGAGCCGCTTTCGCCGCGTTTTCTTCGGCAATCTGTCTTGCGCGTTCGGCAACGCTGCTGTTCATAGGAGCTATGGGTTGGGGTCTTTGGGGCGCTTGGGGAGAAACGCGGACGATTCTGCCCTTTAACAGCCTTGAAATGGTATTCGTCTGGATACGGTCTATCATTTCGTCGAACATCTGATAGCCTTCCTGCTTGTAGGCAATTACGGGGTCCTGCTGTGCGTAGCCGCGCAATCCAATACCCTTCCTAAGCTGGTCCATTGCGTCAATATGGTCAATCCAGTTTCTGTCAACGCCGCGAAGAAGCTCGTTGCGTTCAATCTGGTAATAGTCCACTTGACCGCCCGTTTCCACCGTTATATTTTCTATTTTCTTTTCGTAGGACTTTATAACCTCGCGCGAGATTTTGTCAATCGCGTATTCGTAGTCCCACTTTTCAAGCATATCGCGCGTTATTTCAAACTCGCACTCGTCGGGATAGACACGCTGTTTAAGCGCTTCGTTTAAAGCGGCTTCGTCCCACTTTTCGGGCATTGCTTCGGTGTTTACCGTTTCACCGACAACCTTTGCAACGTAGTCGGGAATGAATTTAAGCATCTGTTCGTGAACGTCCTCGCCCTTTAAAACCTTCATACGCTCGCCGTAGATGGTTTTACGCTGTTCGTTCATTACCTCGTCGTACTGCAGGGTGTGTTTTCTTATGCCGAAGTTCCTGCCTTCGATTGCGCGCTGTGCGCCCTCTACGCTTCTTGAAAGCATTTTCGACTGCAGACACTGGTCCTCTTCGATTTTGAAAATTTCGTACAGCCTTTTCATACTCTCGCCGCCGAAGCGTTTTGCAAGGTCGTCCTCAAGAGATATGAAGAATACGGAATCGCCCGGGTCGCCCTGACGGCCGCTACGGCCGCGGAGCTGGTTGTCGATACGGCGCGATTCGTGGCGTTCCGTGCCGAGTATGCAAAGTCCGCCGGCTGCTATAACCTGTTCCTTTTCCGCGTCGGTTTCCTTTTTGTAGTTTGCATAAAGCTCCGCATATCTGTCGCGCGCTTTCTGCTCCTCTTCTGTAAATTCCCTGTCCGCATAGGAGATGGCTATTTCTATCATTTCGTGGTCGTAGCCTTCCTCGCGCATACGCTTTTTGGCAAGGTATTCGGGGTTGCCGCCCAATAAAATATCGGTACCGCGGCCTGCCATGTTGGTTGCAATGGTTACCGCGCCGAGTCTTCCTGCCTGCGCAACGATTTCGGCTTCGCGCTCGTGGTTCTTTGCGTTCAGTATATTGTGCTTTATGCCGTTGCGGCGGAGAAGCCTTGAAATCTCTTCCGATTTATCTACGGTGACCGTACCTATAAGCACGGGCTGACCTTTTTGGTGGCGTTCGTCAACTTCAACGACGATAGCTTTCTTTTTGCCCTCGACCGTCGAATAAATCATATCCGCATAGTCTACGCGCTGAACGGGGCGGTTGGTGGGGATTTCGACAACGTCCAACGAGTAAATAGTTCTGAATTCGTCCTCTTCGGTCTTTGCCGTACCGGTCATGCCCGAAAGCTTGTTGTAAAGGCGGAAATAGTTCTGGAAGGTTACTGTTGCGTGGGTCTTGTTTTCGTCCTTGACCTTTACGCGCTCCTTCGCTTCGATTGCCTGATGCAAACCGTCGGAATATCTTCTGCCGTTTAAAACACGGCCGGTGAACTCGTCAACGATTAAAATTTCGCCGTCGTCGGAAACGATATAGTCCTCGTCACGTTTGAAAAGCTCGTGCGCTTTCAACGCCTGTTGAATGTGGTGGTTCAATTCTGCATTTTCTATATCGCCGAGGTTGGGTATCCCGAAAAAGCGTTCCGCCTTTTCCGCGCCCTTTTCCGTGATTGTTACAGAACGGTCCTTTCTGTCAATGATATAGTCCCAGTTTTCCATATCCGCAAGAATTGCGGTAAGCTTATCCTGCGCGGCTTGCTCCGCTTCGGATAAGTCCTTTTTCTTTCTTGACGGGGCTTTCTTTTCGGCGTCCTTTTTATCGTCGTCAAAGCCGCCCGAAAGAGTGCGGACGAATTTATCCACTTCCTCGTATAGCTTGGAGCTTTCCCCTCCCCTGCCGGAGATAATGAGCGGCGTTCTCGCTTCGTCGATTAAAATGGAGTCGACCTCGTCGATAATGCAATAGTTAAGCTCGCGCTGGACCATTGCGGAAATTGAGGTTTTAAGGTTGTCCCTTAAATAGTCGAAGCCGAGCTCGTTGTTGGTTGCGTAGATTATGTCGCACTTGTAAGCCTTCTGCTTTTCTATATCGTCCATACCGGGGACGACGACGCCGACCGTCAAGCCCATAAATTTATGAACCTTACCCATCCACTCCGCGTCACGCTTGGCAAGATAGTCGTTGACGGTAACTATATGCACGCCTTTGCCGGTAAGTGCGTTCAGGTACGCGGGCAGGGTGGAAACGAGGGTTTTACCTTCACCCGTTTTCATTTCCGCGATACGGCCTTGGTGAAGGCAGATACCACCGATAATCTGGACGTGGAAGTGCTTCATTTTCAGAACGCGCCAGCTCGCTTCCCTTAATGCCGCGAACGCGTCGAACAGGATATCGTCAAGCGTTTCGCCCGCGGCAAGCCTGTCCTTTAAAATTTTCGTCTGTCCCTTTAACTCCTCGTCGGACATCGCCGAATATTTAGGCTCAAGCTCTTCGACCTTTACGGCAAGCTTATTCAGCTTTTTAACGCTTCTTCTTGAGTCAGAACCGAGTATATATTTTATAAGTCCCATTTGAAATCTCCCGAATTTTCTTTATAAACGGCTTTTTGCGCCGTGCGCATTCCGCTTAAAGCAGGGTGCAATACCCCACAATTATTCATAATAATCATTTTACTATATTTAAACGGATATGTAAAATTCTTTTTTGTAAAAATTTTCATATTTTTGAAAAATAATGAATAAG
>CAMWNA010000032.1 GCA_947175515.1 uncultured Clostridia bacterium
AAAAACTGCGCGGCGATTAAAAGTTTTAAGCGCCGCGCCGTTTATTTATTATTAGATTACCAAGGCAATTTTTCGCCGCCGAGGATATGCACGTGAAGATGAAAAACGGTTTGCCCCGCGTCCTCGCCTTGATTTATGACAAGGCGGTAACCGTTTGCAAGTCCGTTTGCTTCCGCGATTTTGGGAATTTTCAAAAGTATATATTTTAAAAGCTCAGCCCTGCCTTCGTCGGCTTCGGATATAAGCTTGAAATGGTCCTTGCCTATTGCAAGAAGATGCACCTTAGCCTTTGGCTCTATGTCCTTGAATACGAGCATTTTATCGTCCTCGTAGACCTTTGACGAGGGTATCTCTCCCTTTATTATTTTGCAGAAAATACAGTCGTTATTCAGCATCCTTCATACTCCTTATTTTTAATCTTAACCCGACTATAACCACGCTGCAGCCGAATACGGTTGCGCAACCGACGCTGCACATTATAATCAGCATATCGTAACCTTCGAATTCCTCGGCGCTTAACACAGCCGTGACCGAGCCGTCGGATTCGTGGTAAACGTAGCGCGTTACTTCATCCGAATTTATATCGAAAACATACTCGAAATCGTTCGCAAAGTAATAAGTACTGCAGGCGTAAGTGTAAGTTTGCCTATCCGTTTCCACCTCTACGGAAATACTGTCAAGCTCGTAATAGTTTTTACCGTTTCCGTATCCGACGTAATATCCGTAAAGATATTCGTATTCTCCGCTTACTTCCGACTGTATTACGTAGCTTAACGTTATTCTATCGTTTTCGTCGCGCGTGTACCTTTCCTCAACGTTATGTCCGTAAGGGTCGTAAGCGCGGTTGAAATTCTTTTCAAAAGAGCGTCCGTCTTCTAAAAAGGCGATAAAATCTTCTTTTGACGCAAACTCCTCGCGCTTGTATTCCATACCTATAGGCATTGCGCAGAATAATAGCACAATTACACAGATTACCGTCCACATTAAAACGTAAGTTAAATTTGCGGCGTTGGTAAAGCGCATCCGCTCGCCCATGGCTTTGGCTTCGGCTATTATTTCCTCGTTTACGGCAGTCAAATCGACTTCCGCGGCAAGCGTTTTTATTCGCGAAATATGCACGATAGCAATGTTAACGGCTGCGGCGGCTACGGTGCAAAGAGCGATATCCAGAATCTGCAACCAGCCTTCAACGGGTAAGTCCCAGCAAATATGAAGCCCTACGCCGAAAAGCAAAGTTAATATAAAGCGTACGGACTTGAACGGGTTGCGGATATAGCTGTAAGCCCAGCCGATTGCTCCCGTCCATAAAATGTGGGTACAGAACGAGGACAGACCCCTGTCTATAAACAGCGTGACCGTCATCTGAATATCGACGAAATACGTTTCCGAATAATAAAAGATATAGCCCATATCCTCTATTACCGAAAAGCCTGCGCCGACGGTTGCGGCGGTTAAAAAGCACGCGTAAGGGTTTTTCTGTTTAAGAACGACAATTGCGACAATTGCAAATACTGCTTTACTTACTTCCTCTACGCAGCCGACTACTACGGCTTCTATCCAATCGTTGGGGATAGGTATAAACATATAGCCGACCTGCGTAAGAACGCACGCAAGCGTGCCGCCCCCAACCAGAATGGCAAATAGCATAAACAAGCTTAAATCGCGTTTGGGGTACAGCTCGTAAAGTAAAAGTATAAACGGCACGGTAAAGGTTATACCGCCCAAAAAGTTTATCGACGGGATATAAAGCGCGTTGTCGGTAAGGCGCAGAACGAGAACGTTAATTGTAAACAGCACCAAGAACACGAAAAAAGCGCGAACGTAAAGCCAAGGATGCGCACCGCTTACGCCGCCCGTATCGTCGTTAAGACCGCGCGAAAAAATTTCCCTGTACTCCGCTTTTGAGCGGGCACGGAAGGTTTCCTTGAAAAAGTATATGATTTTTGCGCGGGCTATTGCCGTTTTCGATTTATTCATTTATTTCGCCGATAACTCCGTCCTTGAAAATTTCTTTTAAAATTACTTTGTACTTCTTACCCGTTTGCAGTTTGTCAGAAACGTAAACGCGTATATAGTTGCCAGTATAACCGCAGGTAAAGCCTTCTTCATAGTCTTCCGCGATTATCGTATGCTCGGTATTCAAAAAGCCGTGCAGAAACTTGTTTTCGCTTAGCTTAGCGGCTTTTAAAAGACGGTTCAACCTTTCCGATTTTACGTTCGGGGGGATATCCTTTAATTTGTATGCAACGGTTCCTTCGCGCGGTGAAAACGGAAAAGCGTGAACGCGCGCAAAACGCGCTTCACCGATTATTTTAAGACTGTCAAGAAAGTCTTCCTCCGTTTCCGTCGGGAAGCCTGCGATAATATCCGTTGTTATTGCCGCTTGCGGAAAATGCGCATAAATAAGATTGCATTTTTCAAGATATTGTGCGCGTGTATAATGGCGGTTCATTGCCTTTAAAACGCCGTCGCTTCCGCTTTGGAGCGATAAGTGAAACTGGGGCGCGAAGTCGTAAAGCCCCTTTAAAGCCGTTAAAAAGCTTTCGGTTATTACGTTACATTCAAGCGAACCTAAGCGTATTCGCTTTTGCACGCCCTTTAGCTTTTCCATAAGCGGAACAAGGTTGCCGCCGTTATAAGACGAGATATTTATTCCGTTCAGAACTATTTCCGGACTGTCCGTCATAGAAATTTCTTTTAAAATATCTTCTTCTGGGCGCGATACCTCCCTGCCGCGAAGATAGGGTATTACGCAGTACGAGCAGAAATTATTGCAGCCGTCCTGAATTTTTATGAAGGCGCGCGTCCTGACCTGCTTCGGGCACAAAAGTCCGCAATCTTTTCCGCCGTAAATTTTGGTGAACGCGGTTATAACTTCCTCTTTTCTGCGTGCGCCCGTGACGAAGGTTACGCCCTTTTCTTCAAAGCTTTTTCTATCCTTTTCCGAAGCGCAGCCGCAGACGAATATTTTTGCATTGGGATTGAACTTTCTTGCACGCGCTATCAGCTGGCGGCTCTTTTTTTCGGCTTCTCGCGTGACGGCGCAGGTATTTAAAACGTACGCGTCGGCATAGCCCAAGACGTTGTCCGTCTGCCAGCCCAAGCTTTCCAAGGCAGACATTACGGACGCGCTTTCCACCTCGTTGACCTTACAGCCGAGCGTAAAAATCACGGCTTTCATTTAAGCTCACCAAGGGCGAACGCCGCAAGCGCAGTAAGGGAAATTGCCGCAGTTTCAGCGCGTAAAATTCTTTTGCCGAGGGTTATTTGCGAGAATCCGTGTTCTTGCGCAAGCTCGGCTTCCTTTTCCGAAAAGCCGCCTTCGCTGCCGACAACGAGCGCGACCTCTCCGCTTATATTCAGAATTTCCGCTTGGGAAGCTTTTGCAAACTCGCAAGCGAAAAGCTTGTGTTTACAGTCCTTTGCGGAAGCCAAAGCCTTTGCGAAATTGTCGAAGTATTCGATTTCCGGCGCGCGCGAACGCATACACTGCTTTGCCGCTTCACGCGCGACTTTATTAAGCCGCTCTATCTTGTTTGCGTTCATATATGCGGCGCAGTATTCAGATTGGAATACCCCTATCTTAGCCGCGCCGAGCTCGGTTGCCTTTTGCACGACGAGTTCGGTTTTATCACCCTTGAGCGCGCCGACTAAAAGGTATATTTTTGCCGTCGGTTCTCTGCCGCCGGTTTCGGCGTTTAAAATATGCGCGGTAAGGCTATGCTTTTCAACCTTGCAGACGACGGCTGTATATTCGCTGCCGCTACCGTCCAAGAGTATTATTTCCGTGCCCTCTTCCACGCGCTGTACGGTGCGTGCGTGTGTAAATTCCTCGCCGTCCAAAATTACTTCAGTCTGTTCGGGATATGAAATTTTATTTATAAAAAATCTTTTGCGACCGCTCATAACTTAAACGAAAGCGCGAACCACTCGCCCTCTTTTATCTCTTTTTCGGGCTTTAAGCCCTGTGCGGTGAACGCTTGGTACACCGAATTCAATCTGCTTTCTATTATGCCGCTTAAAATGAGCGTGCCGCCCTTTTTCAGATTTTTGGGAATGGACGGCGCCAAGCGGCAAAGAATTTCCGCCGTGATGTTTGCAAGCAGAATATCGCCTTTTACGTCGGCGGAATTCAAAAGGTCCGCATGCGATACACTTACCTTTTCCGCAACGCCGTTTATCTTAGCGTTGTGCGTTGCGCTTTTTACGGCTATATCGTCAATATCCGTAAGGTACGCGAACTTTGCGCCGAGCTTGATTGCCGAAATACCGAGAATACCGCTGCCGCAACCTACGTCTATGCAGACGCTTTCAGGCGTTAAATAAAGCTGTAACAGCTTTAAGCACATTGCAGTGGTTTCGTGTTCGCCCGTTCCGAAAGCCATATTGGAATCAAGCTTTATAACCTGTTCATGCGGTTGTTTTTCGTAGTCTATCCACTCGGGGCAGACTACGATTTTTTCGCCTATGTGCAGAGGTCGGAAATGCTTGCGCCATATTTCCAGCCAGTCATCGCCTTCCACCGTCTTTTGCGTCATCTCTAACGAGCCGAAGCTTATTACGTCCTTGCCGTTCAGCTTCAACGCTTCCGTATCTTCGCGTATCTGCGGCAAAATTTTTTGCGTTTCGTCCAAGGCTATAAAGGCTTTAACCAGCACGTCCGCAGGGGCAGTTAGACTTTCGTCAATGTAGTCCCAATACATCGCCTTGTTTTGCTGAAGGGCGATAACGTCCTTTACGTCTGAAATGGCTACGCCGTAATTAGTGTAGCGCCATAATACGTCGGCGACGAGCTCACTGCCCTCACTGGTGGTATGTATCGTTAGCTCGGTAAATTTCATAGGGATATTTTAACACTTAACGCTTATTTTAGCAAGTAAAATATATTGCGGTAAAGATAAGCCGCGCGAATTTCTTTTTGCCGAAAGAAATCCGCGCGGCGGAAGCGTTCATTGAATTTTTACTTTAAGCTTGCCAAATATTCAACGGCGGAATGTGCCGCCACGTTGCCTTCGCCTACTGATTTCGCGTACTGGTACGGTCTGCCCGTACAATCGCCTGCGGCGAACAAACCCTTTATGTTTGTGGATAAATCGCGGTTGACGAGGATGTGTCCGTCATTGCTTTGCAAACCGTGGACGAGCGTAGACGGCGAAACCGAGCCGCGAAGTATAAACAGACCGTCAACGTCAATTTCACAGTCCTTGAAAACGACCTTATCCGCCTTCATACCGCCGGAAACCTTAACTGGATTTTTCAAGACTATTTCGGCTTTAGGGGAATTTATTTCATAGCCATTATACATCGGCATAACGTAAGCTTTGTCAGAAAGACCGCAAAGGTATTCGGCTTCGTGCTCAAACTTTTTATCTGTTATCAGAATTGCGATTTTTTTGTCCTTGTACAAAAACCCGTCGCACGTGGCGCAGTAGCTTACGCCTCTGCCTAAAAACTCCTCCTCGCCGTCAAGCTGTTTTTCCGCCTGCACTCCCGTGCATAAAATTACGCTTTTTGAAAGGTAGTTCTCGTTTTCGGCAAGCAGGGTAAAGTGACCTTCCGTCTGATACACGCCCGTAACCAGCTTTTCGTTGAGCTTTATATTCATACCCTCAAAGTGGTTTTGGAAGGTCCACGCAAGCTCGCCGCCGGTGACGTTGGGAAGCCCCAAGTAGTTTTTTACAAGCTCTGCACGCTCAACCTTTTTTGAGGATGCGCGGCTGGAAAACCAAATAAAATTTTTGCCGAGAATTTTTAAGTTGACTGCGGCGGAAATGCCCGCGGGTCCGCTGCCTATAATCGCTACGTCGTACATATTTTAATTATTGACCTTATTTAGTAAATTTAAGCCCCGACAGGCGGGGCTTTTCAATCAGTTCATTTTTGAAAGCTTTTCAGCCAAGTCCTCCATTTCCTTAGGGGGCAATGCTTCCTGACTTTCTTTAACTATTTGTTCCACGGCTGCTTTTGCGCGCTCGGGCGGAATAATCGTTCCCACACCTGCGACGCAGCCACCGGGGCAGCCCATACCCTCAATCATATAGCCGTTAAGCTTGCCTGCCTTTGCGAGCGTTAAAACCTTTCTGCAATCGGCAAGACCTTCTGCGTGCTGAATTTTGACCTCGGTATTCGGGTAATATTCGTTGATGCATTTTTCTATTGCATTCGCAACTCCGCCTGCGCACGCGTAGCCCCTGCCTGCGCCCGTAGCTTTGAAGTTGACGGGAAGTTCTTCCAATTCCTCTAATTTAAGACCCTTTGCGTCGAACATACCGGCAAGCTCTTCAAAGGTTATTACAAAGTCAACGTGGCTTCTTACAGTAGTACGCGAAGCTTCGAGCTTTTTAGCGGCGCAGGGGCCTATGAACACCACCCTTGCGTTGGGGCGGTTGACCTTAATCGAACGCGCGGTTGCGACCATTGGCGTAAGCTCCTCGGAAACCTCGCTGGCTAAATCGGGGAAGTATTTTTTGACGAGCACCGCCCATGCGGGACAACAGCTAGTAAAAAGAAAAGGAAGCTTGCCGGTTGTGACCTCGTTCACGTAGTGGTGAGCTTCGGCAATGCAGCCGACGTCTGCGCCGACGGCGACTTCGTACACGTCTTTAAACCCGAGGGCGAGAAGCGCCGATTTCAATTTGCCTGCAGTTACTTTTGCGCCGAACTGACCGATGATTGCAGGCGCGACGGCTGCTACTATTTCGTCGCCCTTTTTTATTGCCTGTATCAGCTGGAAAATCTGTGACTTATCCGCAATAGCGCCGAACGGGCAGGCGGACATACACTGACCGCACGCAACGCATTTTTCATTGTCTATATGCGCCCTGCCGTATTCGTCCGTGGAAATAGCTTTTACTCCGCACGCGGAAGCACACGGGCGGATATGGTGGGCGATAGCGTCATACGGGCAAGACGATTTGCACCTGCCGCATTTTATGCATTTCGACTGGTCTATAAACGACCTTCCGTCAACGATTGAAATCGCGCCCTTGGGGCAGCTTTTAATGCACGAATGAGCAACGCAGTTGCGGCACTGGTCGGAAACGTAATACTCGTTGTCGGGACACTTGTCGCACGCGGAGGGTATAACCTGCATTAAAGGCGGTTCGTAATATTTTTCGGCTATAGTGCTTTTATCGACGCCGGCAGTGATATGTACGGGTTTGTTTGCAGGACGCAGGGAAAGCCCCATTGCAAGGCGGACCCTTTCGGACGCTATCTGCCGCTCACGGTAGATATTTTCGCGGTATTTGGGTACCTCGTCCGGCGTAATCAAGAAGGGTATTTCCTCCAAATCGCTTGAAACGTCTTCCGATTCGTAAGCGACCCTTGCAATCGCCGTGAATACTTTTCTTCTTAAATCAGTTACTACGCTTTGGCTTTTCATATGCTCTCCCACAATTTTGTATTTATTCGATAAAATTATATCATATGCGCGTGCAATTATCAATTGTATTGAACGGGAAATTTTTACCGTAAACGCAAAAAAGCGGCGGAGTTTTTTGAAAATTCAAAAAACTCCGCCGCCGATAATATTTAAGAAGTAAGTTACCAAAGCTTCATATTTTTAAAATCCGGCTTCCACTTACCGTTCTCTTTTATAAGCTTATCGTATAGGAAAAGAAGATAGCCTATGGCAATAAACACGACGACGAGAATTGCGACCCAACCCACTACTCCGCCGTAACCCAATTTATCGACGTTGAGGAAAAAGTACGGATATTCGAATTTCGCGTCTGTAGCCCTGCAAATTGCGCCGTAAATGAGAATATAAACGACGTAGCCGAGGGGCATAAACGTGCATTTAATAGGGTCTAAAATTTTGACCTGTCTGTGTTTATCGAAAATGAAAAAATCGACTATGAACATTATAGGAGCAATTACGTGATAGCAGAGGTTGCCCAAGCTGTTCCAGAATTTGAGCTTATTCGGCTCGCCCAAAAGTATGCAATAGACGAGGAAAGTTACCATTATCATAACTACGCCCAAAAATTTAAGAGTCGGAGCAACCGTGTTATAGCCGTGCGTTTCACCCTTGCGCAGCTTCTTTATCGTACCTGCGCAGACTGCTATGCCTATGCCCAGACAATAATAATTTGACAGGTTAGTATAGTACTGCCAGAAATCGTTTGAAAAAGTAAAATCGTCCGAACCGAAAACCTGTTCAAAAAAACCTAACGAAAGCACGCAGCCTAGCGCAGAAATTACGCAGAATACTATGCGGTAAACGGCTTGGGTTAAAAGATTATCGCAAACGACGTCCTTAACCGTCGACACAGACTGCACGGGTTTTTCCGATTGTTCGGGTTGTATAGATTGGTTTTGTTCTTGCATATCTGCCTCCTCTTCGGCTTAATTATTTTTAAATATCCGTCATTAGTTCCAAAACGGCGTCGTAGCCTTTTTCCGCCGCCAATTGAACGGGCGTTACGCCGTCGTTGTCTGCGCGGTTGTAGTCCGCGCCCTTTTTGATTAAGTAACGCGCGACGTCCTGCGAGCCGTATTTCAGCGCATAGTGCAGCGCGGTTTTACCGCTGTTGTTTACCGAGTTTACGTCAGCACCGGCAATTATTAGCCCCTTAATCGTTTCTTTATAGCAATGCTCCTGCGTTGCGAGTATTAATGAAGTGTTGCCGGAATTATCCTTTTTGTTCACGTCTACGCCGGCATCAAGAAAAACGTGCTGAACGTCGGCAATAAAGTTTAAATTGAGATATTGCAGCTGCATTAACGGCGTTCTGCCGTCATTTCTCTGTACGTCGAGATTTTTAAGACAGCGGAGCATTTTACTGCAATCTGCGGCATTCTCACAGTATTTGTTTGTTTTTAATACCATATGCGCGGGGGTTTCGCCGTTGACGTTGCAAATGCCGTCGTCCGCACCGTTTTCCATTAACAGTTTAACGGCGTCGGGGTTATATTTATGGCACGCGGAATGCAGGGGCGTGTCGCCCGCTTCCGACGGTGCGTCCTGCGTTACGTTTATATCCGCGCCGGCCTCTATCATAGCTTTAAGCATTTCCGTATGTCCGTTTGACGCCGCAAGGTGCATTGCGGAAGTTCCGCCGTTGTCGAGCGCGGTCATACTTTCGGGACTGAAAAATTTAACCGAGTCCTCAAAAAACGTAAACTTTTGATTACCCAGAAGTACCGGACCGCTTAGCCCCGCGACTATATGTGCGGGGGTTCTGCCTGCAATAATCGGTTTGTTTAAATCAACCCCTAGTGAAGCGAGCTTTTCGATTGCCTTCAAGCCAAAACGGACGGAAAAGCATTTATCCCTTAAACACCATACCGTTCCTCTGCTTACAAATTTTTCGGTAAAACTGATTTTTGCAGCAACGCACATATCGAGAATAGAACAGTTTTCGTCAGCGTTGAGCGCGTTGAAAAGCATATCCGCAATAAATTGAATCTCGTCCTCATCGTCAGTATCCACCGATTTAATTACCTTTTCAGCAAGGTAAAGGGCAATACCGAGTCCGTCAATATCATTACCGAAAGCAAAGGCGTTGGACGCCGTATTTTTAAGAGCTCTTAAATCTATTCTTCCCGTCTCGCAGACGCCGCCCTTATCCTTTATTGCGATACGCGACCCCTCGCAGCAATGCGTTTCGGCAAGCTGTAACGGGGTTTTACCTTCTTTATTGGAAATGTTTGCATTTTCGCGGTTAATAAGCCGCAGCGCGGAAGTGAAATGCCTGTTTTTTATTGCGATATGTAAAAGGGTGTCGCCGTCTTCGTCTACATAACCGCAATCCGCGCCCTTTTCTATGAACACGTCTATAAGCGAATACGAAATATTCCTGTCGGACGCAAGCAGCATAGCGACGAGCGGCGTTTTGTTTTCTTTGTCGGGGGCGTTGACGCCGCACTTTAAAAGCTTGGCAATTGACGTGCGCTGGCTGTAGGTCGATTCCTTGGTGTGATAAGACGTTGTAAGCCCGACGCGTATACCCGTAACATAATGCAAACAATTTCGTCCGTCCGCGTCCGTTGCTTGTTCGTTCGCGCCGTAATTGAGGAGAAGTTTAACCATTTGCAAGTTTGCATTACTGCACGCAAGCATAAGCGCGGTTATGCCCTTGCCGTTGCCGTCGGAGATATCTGGATTAACGCTATTTGTTTTTAGAATTCCCTTGACGGCGTCATAAAAATTATGCCAGACGAGCAAATGAAAAAGCGTAAATTTGTTCGTTCCGCAGGGCGACGTAAGCGCGGACGGTTGAGCTGTAGCAACGCACGCTTCGATATCCGCAATTTCCGTCGGCTTGAATAAATCGTATTTGTACATACCTTCGGGGTCTTCGTCCCACCACGCTATGTATTTACTTCTGTTCGATTCGCCTGATTTGACAAGCAATTCCGTCACTTCGTTTATATTCATTAATCCGCCTCCGCCTTAGCTTTCTGCGCCGGCAATTATGAGTTGTTCAACTATGTCGTTAGAACCGTTTTCGGTCGCGTAATACAATGCCGTATGCCCTGCCAAATCGGAACAGGAAACGTCCGCACCGTTTTCAAGAAGAACGGCAACGATGAAGTTGTTACCCTTTTCACAAGATATAATGAGCGCCGTTTCGCCCTCCTCATTTCGTTCGTTGACCTTTGCGCCGCCCGCAAGCAAGCGTTTGACGAGTTTTTCATTTCCGTTAAACGACGCGCTGTGTAAGGGTGTATTGCCGTGCTCTCCGCTTATGTTCACGTCCGCGCCTGCATCAATAAGAAGCTCGGCAATAAGCAAATTGTCTTCGTCACACGCGATACAAAGCGGCGTGCGTTTGAAGTCGTTACGCGCGTTAATATCGCATTTGTTTTTTGCAAGCAAGGTTTTAACAACTTCAGCCCGTCCGTTATAACAAGCCTGATGTAATGAAGTGTTACCGCTCGAATCCCTGCTTTCCGGCTGTTCCGACATAGCTTCGATAAGCTGAACGAGACCGAAAGCGTTCGCATAATCATACGCTTTATGACCCTTGTTATTGGCGATTTCCGTATCTATGCCTAGCTCCAAAAGATATTTTGCCGCGTCGGCTTTTTTTGCTTCAATCGCATAAAACAGCGCGGTTTTGCCGACTTTGTCCGTCGCGTTGATGTCCGCTCCCGCATCGAGCAGTAATTTCATTATTTCTTTGTTTCCGCTGACGCAAGCCAACTGAAAAGGCGTTACGTTTCGGTTCGAAATCACGCCTGTGTCCGCGCCCTTTTCAAGTAGAAGCTTAACGATATCCTTGTAGCCTTTAAGGCACGCGTAATGCAGTGAAGAATAGCCTTCTTTATCTACCGCGTTTACGTTTAAGCCGTCTTTTTTTAAGAATGCAAGCACTACCCCTTTCTGTCCGTTCTGGCAGGCTTTTAACAAAAGTTGTTCCATTTAGTCCCTCCGTCCACGCACCGCAGGCGTGTACTTAAATATTATATCTCAATAAAAAACCTTTGTCAAACGCCGTTATAACGAAATGACATTATGAAAAGCTATATTATTTAAGCATCTGTTTATAAACTCAGTCAAAAAAATTAAGGGTGCGTAATAAGCTTTACGTACCCTTTTTTTATGATTTAGTTACACATTAATATTCGGAGGATTTCATTTTTTTAATTCCGATAATTATCGCCGCACTCAACGAGCCTGCCGCAGCCAAGCACCACAAAAGCGAACACAGCCAAGGCACGGACATATCTGCATAACAAGCTTCAATAAACGGTGAAACTATTTTAGTCGTGATTGCGTGTGTTGCCGCCATAGTATGCCTGTGCGCAAGTAAATAAGGAAGCCCCGTAAAAATAAAGGAAAGAATTACCGCAATCAAAAAGCAGAATATAAACACGTTTCTGTTCTTGGATTTTTTAAAGTATCCTGATATTATCCCTGCGGAAAAGCAGATTATAACGAATGCTGCCGCAAAAATTCCGCCGTGGGTACCCATTAATACGGTTAAGGGATTGGATTCGTCTGAAGAATCCGAGGCAATGCCGCCCTTTACTGCGTCTGAAATTGCAAAAATTATAGAGCCCAGAATAATTATTGTTAAAAAGCCTACCGCAATGCACAGGATTATTCTCAAAAGCATATAGAGAGACGAAGTGAAGCGGTATATAAGCTTTTTACGCTCTGACAACGGCATTAGCGTTGCCAGAGACGGAGTGTTCCTCAGGTATTCGCCAATAATCAGCGCAGAAGCAAAAGTTATGAGCGAAAAAATTACCATAAGCATCGAAACGTAGCAGGGTGAAGTTGCAAAAGTATATATTACCAAAAAAGCCGCAAAAAAATACAGCATAACGTACACTATCGGCTGTTGGCGGCGCCACACGGGTGAAGTGAGCGCAGCGCGGAAGTAGCGGTAGCTTTCCAGCTTATACAGTCCTTCAGGTTTCTTTATCATAACTCAAGCCCCCTTTTATCCATTTGCAGGTGCACGAACGCTTCTTCAATAGTAGGCACCTTTATTTTTACGCCTTCCCCTGCCTTTATAGTTTTGTCGCGGGTTAAAAAGACGTAGCCGAACATACTCTTCTGTACGCCAATCGCGCTTGCCTGCATTTCGGGCGTAAGAGTTTCACACTGCACTAAGCGGTAACCGTCGGTCAAAGTTTCTTTATCGCAGTCAAGTATAATTTTGCCGCCGTCCATCATTACGATATAATCGGCTATTTTGTCAAGATCTGCCGTGACGTGCGTGGAAAAGAGAACGGTGCGGTTTTCGTCCATTATAAATTCCTGAACCATATCCATAATCTCGCCCCTGTCATAAGGGTCTACGCCCGAAGTCGGCTCGTCTAAAATCAGAATATCCGCGTTGCGGCACAGAGCTAATATCAGACAGTATTTTCGCTGCATTCCGAAAGAGTATTTTGAAAGCTTTAACTCGTGCGGAAGCCGAAACTTATCCATAAGCGAATAATATTTGCCGAGGTCTAAATCGGGATAAACGGCGTTGTAAATTTTAATTAATTTCTTAGGTTTTAAATTTGCGTTAAAGTGCGGTTTATCAAACACGCAGGCAAGCGAATACATTATATCCGCCTCGTTGCCCTTGTACGGTTTGCCGTTATAGAGTATACTTCCCCCTGCTTCCAGTTGGCGCATTATCGCGCTTATCAGCGTTGTTTTGCCGCAGCCGTTTCTGCCGATAAGGCCCGTTATGCAGCCGCGGCGGAGTTTAAGATTTAAATTATCGAGCTTGAAGCTGCCGAAGTCAACGCATAAATTTTCGATTTCAAGTCCGTACATTTTCAGCCCTCCCAAATTTCTTTAAACAGCTTAAATGCGGTTTTTTCGTCCACGGAATTTTGCAAACAAAAATTTTTAACGTCCTCAAGACGGCTTTGAAGCTCGGTCATAGCGCCGATTTCAGCCTTCTTTTTATCGAACTTTGCAACGAACACGCCCTTGCCCTGCACGGTGTAAATAAAGCCTTCCGCGCACAAATCGTCATAAGCGCGTTTAGCCGTAATTATTCCGACCTTCAACTCCTTTGCCAGCGTACGGATAGAAGGCAGCATAGCGTCGGGCAAAAGCTCGCCTTTTATTATCTGGCTTCTGAGCTGGGTTTTGATTTGTTCGTATATGGGCACGCCCGCTTCGTTTGATACAAATATCCGCATAAAATTACCGTTTAACTGTTACTACTGTAATTATACAATAGATACAGTTGTTTGTCAAGCGTTTTTTTGGAAAAAATTAAAGCTCCTAAATTCGGAGCTTTAATAAATTTATTTATCCTTTCCAGACCCTGTTTTGCCTGAACCATTCCGTGTCCTTTAATTTAGTGTTATTGTTAGAGCAATAAAGCTTTAATACGCCGCCTTCTCCTTCCCTTTTATAGTAGAACACAATATTGCCGTTCATAGATTCGTAAGTGCCTGCCTTATAATCTATCATAAGCGTAGTGCAGTAAACGTTTTCGGTATACTTAGAAACGCGGTCGATAAACGCCTGAGCTGGGAAAGTGTTGTCGGTGTTGGAAGTGTATTCCGTAGTGCCGCAGCAACAGCATACCGCAACGTTTTTAGGCTTGATTACGTTTAACAGCTTTTCGGTGGAAGCCGTGTAGCTGCCGTGGTGACCGCCCTTAAAAAGCTCGACCTCGGGCAGGGCGTTATTGTCAACTAAGCTGCTTTCACCCTCTTCCTCCAAATCGCCGGTAAAAAGATAGTTATACGTTTTGTTTTCGTTGACCTGAGTTAAAAGCGTACAGACGGAATAGTCGTTTTCGTCGGACGTGGTTTCTTCATAAAATTTCTGGTAGAGAATATTTAAGGAAACCTTTTGCGCTTCGTCAAGGTAATAAGTTTTCTTTGCGCCGTCTGTTTCGTACCAGCATTGTTTGGCAGTATAGACCTCGGTGCCTTGGCTTTGCGCGTACTCCACCGCATTTATATAATTGTTGTAAATCTGTGACGTTGCGTTTGTACCGGCAAACTGGATAAGCGTGCCTACCTTATACTGATATAGAATACCCGTTCTGCCGCCGCTTACGGAATTGCCGACAAAACCGGAGATATGGTCCTGATGGGCGTGGGTTGCAATGACGTATTCCAGAACGCCGTCCGTGCAATATTGGTCTACGTAGTCTTTAATGGTTGCGGCGCTGTTCTGGCGCGAGCCTGCGTCAATTAAAACTTCGGTATTACCGCATTTAATCAATGTGCAGTCGCCGGTATATTTGTTGCCGAGCTCCAGAAAGTGAATTGAAAGTTCGGCATCCGAAACCTCGGTCACGTTTCCGTCTAAGTTGCCTGCAGGTTTATCCTTACGCTTAAAGGGACCTATTTCAAAGACGTATAAAACGACTATTACCGCAACGATACATATAACAATTATTGCAAGAGCTAAAAATAGTTTGGGATGTTTGTTTGCGGCTTTTTGTACTTTTTTTCTTCTGTTCGCCATAAAAGTTTACCCGAATTAAAGTGATTTGAGTTGGTTCAAAATCTTTTCGCGCATAGCGATAAATTTATTCAGCTTAGCCCTCTCGTCGTCGACAAGCTTTTTAGGGGCTTTGGAAATGAAGCCGGTATTGTTGAGCTTACCGTCTGCGCGCGCGATTTCCGCGGTTACTTTTTCAAGCTCGGTCTGAAGTCTTGCCTTTTCCTTTTCCAAGTCGACAAGCTCGCCCATAGGAATATACAGAGTGCCGATTGCAAGAACTTTGGTTACGGCGTTTTCGCCCGCCTCCTCCGCGGAAGATATAAATTTTATATCCTTTGCGCCGGCAAGCTTTAAAATGCTTTCCTCGTTTGCGGAAATAAAGCGTTTGCTTTCGGTAACCATATAAAGATTGACTTTTTTGGAGGGCGGACAGTCAAGCTCGGTTTTTACCGCGCGGACAGCCTTAATTACGTCCATTATCCCCTCGAACGCCTGCGCGTCCTTTTTATATGCAAGCTTGGCATTGTAACGGGGGAATTCTTTTGTCATTATAGTTCCCGAAGCGTTGGGAAGGTTCCTGTAAATTTCGTCCGTGACGAACGGAATTACGGGGTGCAACAGCTTCAACGCGTTTTCCAGCACGAACACGAGCACGGAAATTGCGCCGTCGCGCTTTGCCACGTCTTCAGAATACAGTACGGGTTTGACAAGCTCGATGTACCAGTCGCAGAAGTCAGACCACATAAAGTCGTACATAATCTGGCAGGCGATGCCGAGCTCGAATTTGTTCATTGCAAGCGTTACGTCGCGTACAGCCGCCTGCAGTTTTGCTATTATCCATTTATCCGCAGGCAGAAGCTTTACCTCGGACAGAGGTTTTACGTTTCTGCCCTCGCAGTTCATTATTACGAAACGGCTTGCGTTCCATATTTTATTCATAAAGTTGCGGCAGCTTTCAACCTTGGTGTCCGAATACCGAGTATCGTTACCGGGGGCTACGCCCTGCAACAGCGAAAAGCGCAACGAGTCAGCGCCGTATTTATCAATAATTTCAAGGGGGTCGACGCCGTTACCCAAGGACTTGGACATCTTCCTGCCCTTTTCGTCGCGGACGAGTCCGTGTATAAGCACGTCGCGGAAGGGCACTTTGCGCATATGCTCGAGTCCGGAGAAAATCATTCTCGCAACCCAGAAGAAAATTATATCGTACCCTGTAACCAGAACGTCGCCGGGGTAGAAGTATTCCAAGTCGGAAGTATCGTCGGGATAGCCGAGCGTGGAAAAAGGCCAAAGCGCGGACGAGAACCACGTATCCAGAACGTCTTCGTCCTGAGCGACGTTTTTACTTCCGCAGTGAGGGCAGGCTTGAACGTCCTCTTTGGCGCAGATTTCCGCGCCGCAGTCGCCGCAGTACCATACAGGTATTCTGTGTCCCCACCACAACTGACGGGAAATGCACCAGTCCTTGACGTTTTCCATCCAGTTATAATAAATTTTAGCAAAGCGTTCGGGCACGAAAGAAATTTTCTTATCCAGAACAGCGTGAATTGCGGGACGGGCAAGCCCTTCCATTTTTACGAACCACTGCTTGGACACTATAGGCTCTACCGTGGTACCGCAGCGGTAGCAATGCCCTACGTTGTGGGCGTGCGGTTCTATCGAAACGAGATTGCCGAGGGTCTTTAACTCCTCCACGAGCTTTTTGCGGCATTCGTACCTGTCCATACCCTCGTACTTGCCTGCAAGTGAGTTCATCGTACCGTCGTCGTTCATAACCCTTACTACGGGCAGGCTGTGGCGCAAGCCGACCTCGAAGTCGTTGGGGTCGTGCGCGGGGGTGATTTTAACAACGCCCGTTCCGAATTCCATATCCGCGTGTTCGTCGCCGACTATGGGAACGGGTTTGTTGACAACGGGCAGAATTACGTTCTTGCCTATGAGATGCTTATAACGCGTATCGTTGGGATTGACGGCAACCGCGGTGTCGCCGAACATGGTTTCGGGACGGGTCGTCGCAACCTCGAGGGCGGTATCGGTACCCTCTACGAAATATTTTATATGCCAGAAGCTGCCGTTTTCTTCGGAATACTCAACCTCCACGTCGGAAATACCCGTTTTACAGCAAGGGCACCAATTTATTATACGGCTGCCCCTGTAAATAAGTTTCTTGTTATAGAGGTTTACGAAAACCTCCCTTACCGCCCTTGAACATTTTTCGTCCATAGTGAAGGTAAGGCGCGACCAGTCGCAGGACGAGCCGAGCTTTTTAAGCTGGTCGACTATTCTTCCTGCGTACTTGTCCTTCCACTCCCAAGCGCGTTTTAAAAAGCCGTCGCGTCCGACCGACTCTTTAGACAAGCCTTCTTTCTTCATCTGTTCGACGATTTTAACCTCGGTCGCGATAGACGCGTGGTCCGTGCCGGGGAGCCACAGGGCGCAATAACCCTGCATACGTTTGAAGCGGACGATAGTATCCTGCATCGTTTCGTCCATGGCATGACCCATATGAAGCTGACCCGTAATGTTGGGTGGCGGCATCATAACGGTGAAAGGCACCTTGTCGTCGTCGCGGACAGCCTTGAAACAGCCGCTTTCCTCCCACTCCTTATAAAGTTTATCCTCAAACGATTTCGGATTGTACGTCTTTTCCATATATCCTCCTCACAAAAATTTTATCCTGAACGCGGATAAAATTTTCCGTGATTTCAGGGGCGCTGCCCCCTGTCCGCGATTCCGAGGCTTACAGTTTATTAAATTGCGGTATCCCCCGCCGAGGCGGAAGCTTCCGCAAATCGGGTGCGCAACGCAAAAACGCTTTTTTGCTTACGCAGTTAATCCCATAGAAAACCTCATTATAAAATACCCAAATATTATAACTCAAACGGCTTTAAATTGTCAAACGGTATGAGCCAAGCATAAAATGTATTATTAAATTTTTAAGGAGTTTAAAATACTTACGTTGAAAAAGAAATTAATTTGCATAATTTGCGCCCTGTGTATGGCAACGGCTATAC
Source organism: uncultured Clostridia bacterium (assembly GCA_947175515.1). Lineage (GTDB taxonomy): Bacteria > Bacillota > Clostridia > Christensenellales > Borkfalkiaceae > Coproplasma. The sequence continues at coordinate 17,887 of CAMWNA010000032.1, forward strand.
CTTTTGCCGTTGCAGGCTGTAAAAAAGACGGAAACGTTATAAGAATTAACGAAGTCACACACTCGGTATTCTACGCACCCCTGTATCTTGCGGACGCACTCGGCTATTTTGCCGACGAGGAAATAGAAATTGAGCTTACCAACGGCGGCGGCGCAGACAATACTATGGCGGCAGTGCTTTCGGGCGCGGCGGACGTGGGCTTCTGCGGACCCGAAGCGGCTATTTACGTAGCTATCGGCGGCACGACCGACCAGCCTAAGGTGTTCGGTCAGCTTACCAAGCGCGACGGAAGCTTTCTTGTTGGAAGAACGGCTCAGCCGGATTTCAAGTGGAGCGATCTGGAGGGCAAAGACGTGCTTGCAGGCAGACCCGGCGGCGTGCCTTTTATGACTTTTGAATACGTTTGCAAAACGCAGAACGTAAACGCAAACTTTGTTACCAACGTCAACTTTAATATGATGACTGCGGCGTTCGAGGGCGGCACGGCGGACTACTGCACGATGTTCGAGCCGGTAGCTTCAAACTACGTGGCGGAAGGCAAAGGATATATAGTTGCGTCAGTCGGAGAAGAATCGGGAGAAATACCCTACACCTGCTTTATAGCTAAGGACAGCTACATCAATAAGCACGGCGACAAGATTGAAGGCTTCCTGCGCGCTGTAACGAAGGCGACTAAAAACCTGCTTGCTTCTTCCAGTGCGGAGACCGCAAAGCTTATCGCGCCGTACTTTGACGGAACGAGCGTAGACAGCCTTAAAACCTCGCTTGACAGTTACAAATCAATCGACGCGTGGGTGACGAATATGGCTATGACGGAAAGCTCGTTCACGAGATTGCAGGACGTTATAGAGCTTGCCGGCGAGCTTAAAAAGCGCGTGCCGTTTAACGATTTGGTTTTAACCGACACTGCGAACAAAGTATATAAAGAAATTTACGCATAATGTTAAGATTTGAAAATATATCGTATACCTATCACACCAAACAGGGCGAAACGCTTGCGGTAAAGGACTTGAGCTTCACCGTTGAAAACGCGCAGTTCGTTTCCGTAATAGGTCCTTCGGGTTGCGGTAAAACGACTATACTTTCGCTTGCGGCGGGGCTATTAGCCCCCTCCGCAGGGGAAGTTAAGCGCGACAACGGGGAATTCGGATATATGCTGCAACGCGACGCACTGTTCCCGTGGCGGACGGTTGAGCAGAACATATTTCTGCCGCTTGAGGTTAAAAAACGCAACACGCCCGAAAAGCGCGAACGCGCCGTTGCCCTTGCCGAAAAATACGGGCTTAAGGACTTTTTAAAAAAGACGCCTTCACAGCTTTCCGGCGGAATGCGGCAGAGAGTTGCGCTGATAAGAACGCTAGCCGCCGAGCCTGAAATTTTGCTGCTAGACGAGCCGTTTTCCGCGCTGGACTATCAGACGAGACTGGAAGTGTGCGACGACGTTCAGGGCATTATCAAAGGCGAAAAAAAGGCGGCGCTTTTAGTTACGCACGATATTTCCGAAGCCATTGCGCTTTCGGATAAGGTTGTAGTGCTTTCGGCAAGACCTGCAACCGTAGTTGCGGAACACGAAATCAACTTCGGCGACGGCAGTCCAAAAAAACGGCGCGAATGCGCGGAATTTTCCGCAACGTTCGAGGTTTTGAGGAAAGAGTTAGGTATTTAAAAGGTTCACACAAGGTTAAGGATAAACTTATGAAAAATAAGCCGAATTACTCGCGCGAACACCTCGCGTATCTTGGAAAAATAAAACGAAAGAAAATTATCGTCACGCTGCTTAGGATATTCATATTGGTTGCGGTATTGGGCATATGGGAGCTACTGACTTTCACAAAAGTGATAGACCCGTTTATTACCAGCTCCCCCTCGCGCGTCATTAAGACTATCGGCGAGCTGTACGCGGCAGGCACGCTTTTCTACCACATAGGCATTACGCTTATGGAAACGCTTATCGGTTTTTTAATCGCAATTATTTTAGGTTACGCGGTTGCAATAATTTTATGGTCGAGCGAAACGGTAAGAAAGGTTTTGGAGCCTTACATCGTCGTATTGAATTCACTGCCTAAAATTGCGCTGGGTCCGCTTATTATAATCTGGATAGGCACGGGCTACGACGCGATAATATTTATGACGGTACTGGTTTCCGTTATAGTATGCACTATGAATATGCTTGCAGGCTTTATTGCCGTGGATAAGACTAAGCTTTTATTAATGAAGTCAATGGGCGCAAGCAAGGCGACAACTTTAAAAAAGCTTATTATCCCTGCCTCATTCCCCGCCTTAGTTAACACTTTAAAGGTTGCCGTGGGGCTTTCGTGGATAGGCTCGATTATGGGCGAATACATCGTATCGAAAGCAGGGCTGGGTTATCTGATAGTTTACGGCGGTCAGGTATTCAGGCTTGATTTGGTTATGACCGCGACGTTTATACTCTGCGTCCTTGCAGGCGGAATGTACGGCATAGTTACGGTAATAGAAAAGAAAATAACGAAGTAAATTAATAAAAAAATTAAGGGCTTCCTTTTCGGGAAGTCCTTTTCGTTTTTTATTTGTTATTTTGAACGAAGTGAAAAATCTCATTCGCTTTATAATAAGGAGCAAGATTCTTCGTTACCCTCAGAATGACATAGGAGGTGCGTGCCGTTCGCGGCACGCCCCCCCCCCGGTTTTTTTTTTTGGTTAATATGACGGGGGCAAAAAGCAGGGGGGTTTGATTTTTTTGCGCCGCCAGGGGAGGGTTTACGGGGTTGGGCCA
>CAMWNA010000033.1 GCA_947175515.1 uncultured Clostridia bacterium
CCCGGGCAGTCAACGTGAGCGTAGTGACGCTTGTCCGTCTGATACTCAACGTGAGCGGTGTTTATCGTTATACCGCGCGCCTTTTCTTCGGGCGCCTTGTCGATTTCGTCGTACTTCATTTTTTCTGCCTGACCCTTGCATGCCATAACCATAGTGATAGCTGCGGTCAGAGTGGTCTTGCCGTGGTCAACGTGGCCGATAGTACCAATGTTAACGTGGGGCTTGCTGTTGTCGTATTTTGCCTTTGCCATTTTTGTTTCTCCTTATAAAATAAATTATAAAATGATAACTTTCTCCCTTAGGGAGGCGCAGCTATCTATCATTACCTTTGCTGCTTTTTGAGCGCTTTTCAAGCGTTGACTATATTATATATTAAATTTATAGAAAACACAATTAAAAAACGCGGTTTTTTTAACTTTTTTTGCCATATGCAAACGCTTGACTCCGCTGAAAGTGCGGAGTTAAAGCGTTATAAATCAGTTGTTACGTTTAGCTCTTTCGCCGATTACTTTCTCGGCTACGGACTTGGGAACTTCCGCATAGTGGTCGAACTGCATAGTGAACTGACCGCGGCCCTGAGTTCTGGAACGGAGGTCGGTTGCATAGCCGAACATTTCCGAAAGGGGTACTTCCGCGTCCACTACCTTTGCGCCTGCCCTGTCGTCGGTGGAAACGATAGTTCCGCGGCGTGCGGTTACGTTACCCATAATATCGCCGAAATAATCGTCGGGAGTGATAACTTCAACCTTCATAATAGGCTCCAACAGAACGGGGTTAGCTTTCGTCATACCGTCCTTAAAGCCCATTGAGCCTGCAATCTGGAACGCCATTTCCGAAGAGTCGACTTCGTGGTAGCTTCCGTCGTAAACCTGAATTTTGAAGTCAACGACTTCATAGCCTGCCAAGAAACCGTTCTTAGCCGCGCCCTGAATACCCTTGTCTATTGCGGGGATATATTCCTTGGGGATTGAGCCGCCGACGGTTAAATCCTCAAAGGTGTAGCCCGAACCGGGTTCGCCGGGAATCATATGCAGCTTGCAGTGACCGTATTGTCCTTTACCGCCTGACTGACGCTTGTACATACCTTCGCAGTCAACGGCTTTTCTTATGGTTTCGCGGTAAGCAACCTGAGGTGCACCAACGTTAGCTTCGACCTTAAATTCTCTTAAAAGTCTGTCAACGATAATGTCGAGGTGAAGCTCGCCCATACCCGCGATAATTGTCTGACCGGTTTCCTGATCGGTATAGGTTTTGAAGGTAGGGTCTTCTTCTGCGAGCTTGATTAAAGCCATAGTCATCTTTTCCTGACCTGCTTTTGTCTTAGGCTCGATAGAAAGCTGAATAACGGGGTCGGAGAAGGTCATCTGCTCCAAAACGATAGGATGAGCTTCATCGCAAAGCGTATCGCCCGTGGTGGTGTCTTTAAGTCCGACTATCGCACAGATATCGCCTGAATAGATACGGGGAATTTCCGTACGGGTGTTTGCGTGCATCTGCACCAAACGGCCTACCCTTTCCTTTTTGCCCTTGGTTGAGTTGTAAACGTAGGAGCCTGCCTCCAAAACGCCCGAATACGCTCTGAAATAAGCGAGACGGCCTACGAACGGATCGGTTGCGATTTTGAACGCAAGACCTGCAAAAGGTTCTTCGTCGGAGGTCTTTCTCTCCTCTTCTGCGTTGGTGTCGGGGTTTACGCCCTTAACGTGCGCAACGTCAACGGGGGAAGGAAGGAAGTCGATAACAGCGTCCAAAAGCATCTGAACGCCTTTGTTTTTGTAGGAAGAACCGCAGAGTACGGGCGTGCACTTCATACCGATAGTTGCCGCGCGCAAGCCCTTGCGGATTTCGTCGGGAGTGAGTTCCATAGTTTCAAGGAACTTTTCCATAAGCTCGTCGTCGCCTTCTGCCGCCGCTTCCATAACAGCCATATGAGCTTCCTCGGCTGCGTCAAGCATATCCGCAGGAATTTCCGCTTTGTGATATTCCTTGCCGTCCTCGGAATCGTAAATTTCGGCGTTCATTTCAATAAGGTCTACGATGCCTTTGAAGGTATCTTCCTTACCGATGGGAAGTTCGATAGGAACGGGATTGGCGTTAAGTCTTTCCTTCATCATCTGTACGGCGCGGGGGAAGTTTGCGCCGTTTATATCCATTTTGTTGACGTAAGCGATACGGGGAACCTTATACTTGTCCGCCTGACGCCAAACGGTTTCCGACTGGGGCTCTACACCGCCCTTCGCGCAGAAGGTTGCTACAGCGCCGTCGAGAACGCGCAGGGAACGTTCAACCTCAACGGTGAAGTCAACGTGTCCCGGAGTATCGATAATGTTTATACGGCACTCGTCTTTCTTGGTCTTGCCGCTTCTGGTCCAGTGGCAGGTGGTTGCCGCGGAAGTAATAGTAATTCCGCGCTCCTGTTCCTGAACCATCCAGTCCATGGTTGCGGAGCCGTCGTGGGTTTCGCCGATTTTGTGGTTAATGCCCGTGTAGTATAAGATACGCTCGGTCGTCGTGGTCTTGCCGGCGTCGATGTGAGCCATAATTCCTATATTTCTGGTATGGGCTAAATCGTATTCTCTTGCCATAAACTACCTCTTAGAAACGGAAGTGAGCAAACGCCTTGTTTGCTTCCGCCATTCTGTGCGTGTCTTCCTTCTTCTTGACAGCGCCGCCTGCATTGTTGTACGCGTCGATAAGCTCCGCCGCAAGCTTCTGCGCCATTTCGCGCTCGGAGCGTTTACGGGTGGAAATTACCAGCCAGCGTATTGCAAGGGTCTGCCTTCTTTCGGGTCTGATTTCAATGGGAACCTGATAGTTCGCGCCGCCGACGCGCCTAGCCTTTACTTCCAATACGGGCATGATGTTGTTCATTGCCTGATTGAAAATTTCCATAGGTTCCTGTCCGAGCTTTTCGCTCATTATTTTAAATGCATCGTAAACAATGTTTTGTGCCGTGCCCCTCTTACCGTCGTACATAATCTGGTTGATAAGCTTCGTTACAACCTTTGAATTATAGACGGGATCGGGTAATACGTCCCTCTTGGGAACGCCGCCTCTTCTGGGCATAATATCCTCCTTTTTTCGTGCAAATCCCGCTGCGCTGTGATATGCGCGGGATTGCCGCCGCCGTAAAAACGTTAAACGCGCGAAACGAATCCGCGCTTGCGTTTTTCGACGCAAATTAATTTTATTTTTTAAGTTTAAGGGATGTTTACCTTAAATAAGCTATTGCTTGCCGCGGTTTGCGGTAGCAAATCTTCTCCCCGAAAATACGGGAATACTGCCTACTTTTATCGGTAAGGGTAATATATTCCGAAACAAGTAGGAAATCTAATCTGCTCGCCAAAATTGCTATTTCGGCTAGCAACGTAAGTTTTTTAAACTTTAATCTGCGTTAATTATTACTTAGGCTTTTTAGCGCCGTACAAAGAACGGGATTGCTTTCTTTTGGAAACGCCTGCAGTATCGAGCGCACCGCGGATAATGTGGTAACGAACGCCGGGCAGGTCCTTAACTCTTCCGCCGCGGATAAGCACGGACGAGTGTTCCTGTAAGTTGTGACCTTCGCCGGGAATATAAACGGTACCTTCCTGCTTGTTGGTCAAACGGACTCTTGCAATCTTTCTTATAGCCGAGTTAGGCTTTTTAGGGGTCGTGGTGGTTACCGAAAGGCACACGCCGCGCTTTTGAGGACAGTTATCCAAAATGGGCGATTTGCTCTTGTAGACCTGTCTTTCCCTGCCTTTTCTTATAAGCTGATTGATAGTGGGCATTTTACTCCTCCTTGAATTACTCGACCTTTTCGGTCTGTGGAATATATCTTCTTACCGCATACCCTTAAACTGCGGAGGAAAATCAAAGTGTTCACGAAATTCCGTAATGGGAATTCGTTTTGCGTCTTTACAATATTATATAAATAATACGAAAAAGACCTTTGCGGTTAGCATAATACTCCATATTAAGCATAATCGCAAAGGCAATTTTAACAAAGTTTTCACAAATTGTCAAATATTTTTAAGCAGTTTTATAATTTATCCCAAGATACGTAAATTAATTCAAAATTACGTCTTTGAGGCTTTCGTATTTTTCCGCGGCTATTTTTGTGAGAATTTTCGTATCGAACGCTCCTGAAAAGGCTTCGTCCGAGATAGCTTTTGCCGTGAAAATCGTTTCCACGGGGAATTTGAGATTCCTTATTTCCGAAAGCACCCTGCCGCTTTGGCGCGTGCCCATAAAGTCGCCGCCGCCGCGCAATTTTAAATCGGCTTCAGCAATTTCAAAGCCGTCCGTGCTGTTTTTAATTACCGAAAGTCTTACCGCCGCTTCCTCCGTGTCTGCGGCAGGCAGTAAAAAACAGTAGCTTTTTTTATCCCCTCTGCCGACCCTGCCGCGTAGCTGGTGAAGCTGTGAAAGCCCAAAGCGTTCCGCATTATAAATAATCATAGTGGTTGCGTCCGGCACGTCAACGCCGACTTCGATAACCGTTGTGGAAACCAAACAATCGTATTCTTTGACTTTAAACGCCGCCATAATTTCGTTTTTCTGCTTATCCTTCATTTTGCCGTGCAAAAGCGCACAGCGGACGGACGGGATTTTCGCCTGCAATTCCTCGTAAAGTTCGGTTACGGAAGCTATTGAGCTTTCCTCGTCGCCCTCTATCTTAGGGCAGACGAAATACGTCTGGTTGCCGAGCTTGGCTTGTTCGGCAACGTATTCGTACATGGCGTTATATCTGTTTGGAAGGATAATCGAAGTGGAAATCTCCTGTCGGGATTCGGGCTTGTCCTTTATGGTGGTTATATCCAAATCGCCGTAGAAAATCAGCGACAGCGTGCGCGGTATGGGGGTCGCGGACATAATTAAAACGTCGCACCCCTCGCCCTTTTCCGTAAGTGAAGCGCGCTGTGCAACGCCGAATCGGTGCTGCTCGTCACAGACGACGAATGCAAGGCTTTTAAATACTACGTCGCCCTGAATTACGGCGTGCGTGCCGCAGACGATATTTACATCGCCCGACGAAAGTCCGCGTTTAATATCTCTCTTTTCCGCGGCAGGAGTTGAACCCGTCAAAGCTTTTACGGTGTATTCGGGGAAATATTTTTCAATAAGAGCGGCGTTCTGACGCGCTAAAACTTCGGTAGGGGCAATCATTGCCGCCTGCCAGCCCGACTTAACAGCCATAAAAATACCGGCAAGCGCGACCGCCGTTTTGCCGCTTCCGACGTCGCCCTGCAAAAGCCTGTTCATTGCGTGCGGCGAATGCAGGTTATTGAAAATATCGTCTACAGCGGCTTTTTGCCCCGCGGTGAACCCGAACGGAAAGCGCGAAATGAAGGCTTCAACTTCTTCGCGCGTTACCTTGTATTGATTAAGCCGCGCGTCGTCACGTCCGCCCTTTATGACCTTGAAAGCGGAAATTAAAAGGAAGTATTCCTCCAATGCAATTCTTGCCGAGCCTTCCTTTACGTCCTTTTTGGTCTGCGGCGCGTGTACTTTTTTATAAGCCTCTTTAAGCGGCGTAAGGGAATACTTTGCTTGCAGCTGCAGCGGTATGTAGCTAACCGGCGCGGTTTTGGGAAGCGCCTGCCGCACGGCGACGCGCACAACACCCTGCGTTAAACTGCCTGACAGAGGATAGACGGGAACGATGCCCTTTAAGTTTGTATTTCTGTCCGCACGCTCGAAAGAAGGGTTGACCATACTGCAACCCATTCCGTATTTATTCTGGACCCTGCCGTAAAAAAGATATTCGCCGCGTTGCAGCTTCTGCGCAACGTAAGGCTGATTGAACCAGATTGCCGTAAAGCAATAGCCGCCCTGCTGACAGAAAGCTTTAATAAAAGGTCTTTTTGCGTAACGGTTGACTTCCACGTTCAGAACTTCCGCAAGCGTTAATACAGTATCATTGTGGTACGCGTCGCGAAGGAGCGAAACGTGCGTTAAATCCAGATAATCGCGCGGAAAGTGACGGATAAGCTCTTCAACGGTATAGATATTAAGTTTATTAAAGTCCTTTTCGCGCTTTTCGGATACGAACTTTAAAGACGTTAATTGCATAGCTTATTAATTTTAAAGGGAGGTTACCGCCTCCCTTCCGTTTGTTTTTAATTTTGTATTGATATTATTTTCGTATCGTTCGGCGCGAAAATGCAAACAAGGCAGGAAAGCGCGGCTTTGTTGCAGGGTATTTACTTAGCGTATACACAATTGAAACAAAAAGCAGGCTTAGCGTAGCACCGCGCCGCAAAAACGCGTTGAATTATTCCACGGACACCATATAGTAATACACGGGCTGACCGCCGAAGTGACAGTCTACGTCGCATTCGGGGAATGCTTCGGTCACCTTTTCAACGAGGGCGTTCGCGTCGTCCTCGGTTACGCCTTCACCGTAGTAAAGGGTAATCATTTCGTGTTCGTCGTTCTTCAAAGCCTTGATAAGCTTTAAAGTAGTTTCGTCGATATTTTCGCCCTTGGCAAGAATACGCTTGTTGTCAAGCCCGATTATATCGCCCTCTTTAAGCTTAAAGCCGTTCATAGTCGTGTTGCGCACGGCGTATGTTACCTGACCTGACGCAACGTTGTCTATAGCGTGGGTCATATTCGTTTTATTTTCGGGTACGGATTCTTCGGGGTTGAACGCCAAAGCCGCGGCAAAGCCCTGAGGCACGTTTTTGGTGGGAATAACGTGTATCGTCCTGTTGTTGACAAGCGCCTTAGCCTGCTCCGCCGCAAGAATTACGTTGGAGTTGTTGGGGAAAACGAAAACGTTTGAAGCGTTTATTTTCTGCACGGCGTCTGCAATATCCTGTGCAGAGGGATTCATAGTCTGTCCGCCCTCTATAACTCTGTCGCACATTAAATCCTTGAAAATTTCGGAAAGGCCTTCGCCCGCACAGATTGCAAGCATACCCATTTCCTTCTTTTCCGCCTCTAACTTGGCTTTTAAAGCGCGGTTTTCTTCAAGCATATTTTCGATTTTTAGCCTGTCAAGCTCGCCGAGCTCAAGCGCGTAGGAAAGCGCGATGCCGGGGGTATTGGTGTGAACGTGTACCTTTACAAGCTCAAGATCGCCGATACAGATGACGGAATCGCCTATGCCCATAAGCTTTTCTTTAAGCTTGTCGATATCGGCAAGGGTAGTCATTTGCTTTAAATGAATTATGAAAAATTCCGTACAGTACGCAAACTCTATATCGCCTAAATCGAGGTTTATAATATCAGAGTTATCGCCGAAAGCCGAATCGTCCGACTTGCCCGTATCGTGCGCTTCGGTAGGAATAGAATCCGTGCCGATATCCTCGCCCGTGATTGCCGCGAGGAAGCCGCGCATAATAGTCATTAAGCCGACGCCGCCCGAGTCGACCACTCCCGCCTTTTTCAATACCGGAAGCAGCTCGGGAGTCTGCGCCAGAGCTTCGTCGCCGACTTCGATTAACGCGTTAAAAAAGTCGACGAAGTCCTTATTCTTGCTTGCAAGCTTTGCGGCGGATTCGCTCATAAGCCTTACGACGGTTAAAATAGTTCCTTCCTTGGGAATAGAAACCGCGGAATACGCAACCTTAGTACCTGCTTCCATCGCCTTTGCAAAGGTCTTGGTATCGAAGCCGCCTTCCTTGGTATCCTTTAAAACGGAGCAGATGCCCCTGAAAATCTGTGACGATATAACGCCCGAATTGCCCCTTGCGCCCTTTAAAGCGCCCTTTGAAACCGCGTCGCAGATTTCCTGAAAGCGGTTTGACGAGCAGGCATTCATTTCCTTTATTGCCGACTGCATGGTAAGCGACATATTCGTACCGGTGTCGCCGTCGGGTACAGGGAATACGTTGAGAGCGTCAACTTTGGCCCTGTTTATTTCAAGCATTCTGGCACCGCTGGCAACCATTTTGCGGAATTCGGTGCTGTTTATTGTTTTTTGCATATTACTCCTTATAGCTTTAAGGGTTGATGTGCGGGGAAGCAGATATAGCTGCACCGCTCGCGGTACAGCTATTTACAATTTTACCCCAATTATATTTACGTTCACCGTGTCAACTATCATACCGGTGAATTTTTCAACCTTGTATTTTACGCCTTCTTTAAGTGATTCTGCTACGGCGTTAATGGATACGCCGTACTTGATTACGACAAATACGTCGATAAAAATTCTGTCGCCGGAGGTTACGACCTTAATGCCGCGTCCGCCCGACTGTTTTTTCAAAAGTTCGGAAAGAGAGTCCGTAAAACGGCGCGACACCGTTTCAACGATGCCGTAGCATTCCATTGCAGCATTTTTTGCCACCTTGGCGATGGCTGCGTCGGATATTGAAATTTTACCGTATACGTTGCTTGTATTTACTGACATAATCTCTACCGTCCGATTAGTATTTTAAACCATTCGCGCTTTTTTTGCAAGAATATTTAAAGTATTTCTTACCATTTCAACTACTTTCTCTCAAATTATTTTGTAAATAATAAAAAAAATTAATCTTTTACGGCGAAATTGATTGATTTTTTTCGGGGTCCGTGTTATATTATTAACGGTCGTTTTCAAAACGGCTTTCTTATTCAGTGAAAATACCTGCGGAGGTGAAATATATGTCAAGAGTATGCAGCGTTTGCGGAAAGGGTCAGACCACGGGCAACAACGTAAGCCATTCCAAGAGAAGAACGAGAAGAACGTTTAAGGCAAACGTACAGAAGGTTTCGTACGTTCAGGAAGGTAAAACCGTAACGGGTTACGTTTGCACGAGATGCCTTAAATCAGTCGAAAGAGCGTAAATTTTAATTTTAGAATTTTAAAAGTGTGCGGAAAATTTCCGCACACTTTTTATTTTTTTAATCTCTATCCTTTATACAAAAAGATATAAACAGTTTTTCCCGCTTAGCCCAGTCGGCTATGCCTGCAAGGTATTTCTGCGCCGTAACGTTTGAGTCTATCGGGCTGTCGCCTTCGTAATACCAACCGCAACCGGCAGTTCCAAGCACATCGTCCTCAAGGTTTAATATATCGCCGCCGAGGATAACTTCATTATCCTGTAGCATCAAATCGAGAAGTTCAATATAATCTTCATATCTCCATACGTTACCGAAACTCCGCCACTCTTCGTAATCTAAACTTAAACTTTTAGCTTTCAAAATGCACCTTTGCGCGGTTTAGGGCGGAGTTATCGTAAGACGCGCCTTGTTCTTTTACGGGGGTCATAACCTTTTCCACGGCTTCCCACTCTTCTTCGCTGCCAGCAAAATAAATATCCGTTAACGCTTCGTCATTGTGGAAGGCGTGACCGCACTCGAGTTTGCCGTTTATATAATACGCGCCTTCGATTTTCTTTAAATTTTCGGGCAGATAAATTTCTTTAAGCGAAGTACAGTAGCCGAATACACCCGAACGGAGAACGGTAATTCCCCTACCTACTTCCGCCTTTTCAAGCGAAACGCAGGAGTGGAACACTCCGTAGCCCAAGCCGAAGTCAGTAACAGTAACGGGTTTTCCGTCCTCGCCTTCTTCCGTCCTTTCAACGTCCGCAACGCTATCTGGGATAGTTATCTGCTTTAAGGCTGCGCAGTCGTAAAACGCCAAATCGCCGATTTTTTTAAGAGTCTCCGGCAAAGTAATATTTTCGATTTTATTGCAGCCTTGAAAAGCTCCGCCGTCCAATATCTCCAAGCTTTCGGGAAGGGTTACGACGGAAAGACTTTCGCAGTTCAGAAACGCGAGCGCGCCTATCGTTTTGACGCAGTCGGGTATAGTGATTTCATCAATCGAGCGGCAATAACCGAACGCGCCGCGCGAAAGCTCCGTTAAGGAACAGCCGTCTTTAAAAACGACTTCCCTTAAATTATAGTTGTATGCAAAAGCGGCGTTGCCGAGCTTTGTAACCGTTTTAGGTATTATAAGCTTGGTTATGCCCGTGCCTGAAAGCCCTTCCTGCGCAATTTCCCGTACGGGTGCGCGGTTTTCGCCCTCGCCGTAAAACTCGGGTATTTCGAATTCGCCCTTTATATTATTGGTAAAGCCCGAAACGCTTAATACGTAGTACTTGTTGCCGTCTTCATCCGTTGCAAGCGTGTAATTGGTTTTAGCCTTACAGCCCGAAATTACGGGCAGGCAAGCAATGCAGATAAGCGCGGTTATTATCAGTGCCGTAAGTTTTCTTTTCATAACGAAACAATTATAGCACAGTGCAAATAAAATGGCAAGTGAAAATTTTTTCACCTGCCGCTCTCTCTCGTTTATCCGCAAACCTCTTTAAAAACTCTCGTAAAATTTTTATAAGCAAGCTTTTCAAGCGTTACCGCCGACAAGCCGTGCATATTCAAATAGTTTAAAAGCTCCGGCATTGACGTGCAGTCCTTTATGTAAGGGTTTTGCGGAATACCGTCGAAGTCGCTACCGAAAGCTATTACGTCCTCGCCGCCGACGTTTATTATACTGCGGATGTGCTTTAAAACGCTTTCCATAGCTCCGCCGCCGCCCAAAAAGTCAACGCAGAAGTTCACTCCGACCACACCGCCGCAGGCGGCGATTTTTTCAATAAGACCGTCAGTAAGATTCCTGCAAACGGGACAGACGGACTCAGCGTTTGAATGGCTGGCGACTACGGGAATTTTTCTGTCCTTTAATATATCTTCCGCGCCGCCGTCGGAGAGGTGGGATATATCTGCAATAACGCCCAGTTCGTCCAGACGCTCCAAGACTTGCGCACCAAACTTTTTCAAGCCGCGTGCTTCGCGCTCGGAAAACAGCGGAATACCGTCTTTGAATTTCAGGTTTGGATAGGCGAGCGCATTTTCAAAGTTCCAGACCGGTGAAGCCATACGCACGCCGCATTTATAAAGCTTATCCAAACGGGAAACGTCGCCGCCGATAAAGCCGAGGTTTTCAACCGTTAAAATAACGCCCGTACCTTCGCCGTCGAGGCAACGCTTCAAATCCGAAAACTGCCTTACGGGAATAACGCGTTTGCCGAGGCGTTGCATTTCTTCGCCGTAAAAGCTCAAATATTTTTCAAAGTCGTTTGACGCGCTTTCGCCGTCGGTAAAAATTGCAAAGCACTGTGCGGCGCAGCCGCTTTTTTCAAGCTTGTCAATGCCGGCGTGCAAATTGCCGCCGTCAAGCGGCAAATTTTTGTCCTTGCTTGCAGTCAGCGTGTCGCAGTGCATGTCGATATACTTCATTTGCGGTGCAACCGCCTTAAAATAAACCTTACGGGTTTAGGCGGCTTAATGCAGATAATCGTCATACCTCACCTCTGTTGATTATTACAAGAGCCGTACCCTCAACGCAAAGAAAAGCGTCGTCGCTTTCCACTATATTAGATATCCCCCTGCACTCGCCGTAGCTTAAAGCTTCGGGATAGGTGTATTTCAGCCCTGTACTATCCATTATATGCAGTACGCCGCCGAAAGGTAACACCGAAAAGGTTTTGCCCGAATATGCGCCTAGGGGTATTTTGCCGCTTGCGGGGAAAATAACCGAACACGCGGTAAACATTTTGCAGCCTGCGCCCTTTTTATGCGCGTGGTATAAAAGCTGAAGGTTGCCTAAAAAATGGTCCTCCCTGCCGCCGCCTCCGCCGTAAATTTCTATCTCGTCCGCGCCTGCGGCTAAAAGCTTGAAAAGCGCGATTTCGCCGTCGGTGAAGTCCTTTTCGGCAGGGTACACTTCCGCAGGGGGAGGCGAAGGCACTTCGTCAAGGCTGTCGAAGTCGCCCACGTTCATATCTATCCTGAGTTTGCCTTTCGCCCATTTATACGCTCCGTCGCAGCAGACGACGAGGGCGTTTTTATCGTCGATTTTTTCAGCGAAGGGTTCGCCGTTGAGTAAAAGTATTCCTTTCATTTTCTTAAAACCGAAATCGCTTCAGACATATCGGGCGCGTTGAACACAGCCGAGCCTGCAACCAAAACGTTTGCGCCCGCCGCGCGTATTTTAGCCGCGTTATCCTTTGTCACACCGCCGTCTATTTCTATATCCATATCGGGACGGCCGATGAATTTCGCGTACTCGCGCGCTTTTTCGATTTTTTCAAGAACTTCGGGAATGAACTTCTGTCCGCCGTAGCCGGGGTATACCGACATTAAAAGCACCATATCGCAAACGGGAAACACGGGGAATATATTTTCCACAGGCACGTCGGGGTTGACGACCGCACCGCATTTTACGCCGTAGGATTTTATGAGCTTAAGCGTTTCCTCCAAGTACGTATCGGAAATTTTTTTGCACGCCTTATAATGCACGGTTATAATATCCGCGCCTGCTTCTGCAAAAAATTTAATCTGCGTTTTGGGGTGCTCTATCATAAGATGCGCGTCAAGCGGCAGCTTTGTAAGCGGTCGGATATTTTTAATCATCTGTCCGCCGAAGGTAATCGGCTCGACAAAGCTTCCGTCCATAACGTCGCAGTGAATTAAATCCGCGCCGCTTGCCTCCAACCTTTTAATAGTTTCTCCCATAACGGAAAAGTCCGCCGAAAGTATAGAAGGCGCTATTTTTATCTGCATATGTTTCTCCTTGTTTATCGTTCGGTTGTTTTTAAATGGCTTGCGCGGAGCTGTCCGCACGCGCCGGCTATGTCGTTGCCCATACTTCTGCGGATGGTTGCGGAAAGACCGCCCTTTTCAAGTGAGCCTAAAAATTGATAAGCCTGCTTTTCGGTAACGGTTTTCAGGTCACGCTCCTCAACCTCGTTAAGCCTTATTAAATTTACGTGGCAGGGTTTACCCTTTAAAAGGCTTATAAGCTTTTCCGCGTGTTCCCTGCCGCAGTTTTCATCTGCGATTAACGAATACTCGAATATATATCTTCTGCCGGTCTTTTTAAAGTAATAATCGCACGCCTTTAAAATTTCGGATACGGAATACTTCTTTGCTATCGGCATAGTTCTTGCACGGCCTTCGTCCGTGGGACTGTGCAGGGAAATAGTCAAATTAACGGGTAAGCCTTCTTCGGCTAAGTTGTAAATTTCGGGAACTATTCCGCAGGTTGAAAGCGAAATATTGCGCGGTGAAACGTTTATGCCGATTTCATCCGAAACCGATCTTAAAAACTTTATTACGTTTTGGTAATTGTCCAAGGGCTCTCCGCTGCCCATTAAAACGATATTCGTTACGGCACGTTTTGCACCGCCTCCGCCGTGAAGCGCGTTGACGGTTAAAACCTCGGAAAGTATTTCGCCCGACGTTAAGTTGCGCACCAGTCCGCCGAGCGTGCTTGCGCAGAACTTACAGCCCATACGGCAACCGACCTGAGTTGACACGCACTGCGTATTGCCGTAATTGTAACGCATAAACACGCTTTCTATAATATTCCCGTCGGCAAGCTGCATCAGGTATTTTTCCGTGCCGTCCGAAGACGTGAGCGTTTTAATAATTTTTACAGGCTCGTTTTCATAATCTTTTAACAGGCTTTCGCGCAGCGCAGGTGAAATATTTATTTTTGAAATGCTTTTACCGCGCATAAGCCCGTCGTAAAGCTGTTTAGCACGGAACTTTTTTTCGCCGAGGGAAAGTATTAAATTTTCAAGCTCACCGTAAGACAAGTCTTGCAAAATTTTTTTCATACGTTATTCCTTAACAAATGCGGCGATAAAGAAACCTGCGCCCATAGAAATATGCGGCAGAAACTGCAAGCCGAATTTTGTTTTACGGTGTTCAAGGGGGCTGCATATTTCCTCGACCGCAAAGCCTTTGACGCCGTTTAAAAAGTTATACACCGTGCTGTCGTTTTCCTCGGGAAGAATAGAACACGTGGAATAATACAGCCTGCCGCCGCTTTTTACGTAGCGCGAACAGTTGGATAAAATTTTCAGCTGAATTTCGAAAAGAGAGGCAATATCCTCCTCTTTTCTGAAAAGCTTAATATCGGGGTTTTCGTTTATAACGCCCGTACCAGAACACGGCGCGTCGCACAACACTGCGTCGAATACGCCCTCGTATTCGGGAATAAAAACTGTGGAATCGGCTAACCGAGCCGAAACGTTATCCGCGCCCATACGCGATTTATACGCTTCTATCAGCGCAAGCCTGTGGGGGTGAATTTCGCACGCAGTAACGTGCTTGCACTTTTCCGACAAAAGCACGGACTTACCGCCAGGGGCGGCGCATGCGTCCAAAAGTTTTTCGCACGGGGCTATAACCGAGCATATTGCAACCGAGCCGACGGACTGGAACGTGTATTCGCCGCTTTCGAAGCCTACGTCGCGCGTAAAGTTTTTGAATATAAAGGTATTTGCAAACGGCGTTTCTTCGTGCGGTTTATTCAAGTAATTTTCCGCGCCTTTTTTAAAGCGCACGCATACGCCGCGGCTGGGCGCGGACAGGATTTCCGCCGCTTTGGATTTATAGCTTCTTCTAACCTTTTTTACAAGCCACAAAGGCGAGCTTGTTTCAAGGGAAATTTTTTCGTCCGTCTTTTCGGGGACGAGAGGCAACTTGTACGAACGCAGAAAAGCGTTTACAAAGCCAGCCGCACCGTCCTTGCCGAGTTTCTTAATAAGCGTTACCGCGTTATCCACCACCATATAGCCGTGCTTTTCCATAAACTCAAGCATATACAGCGCGATTTTCAGAACGAGCCTTATCGCGGCTTTGGGCGGCTTTTGCGTGTTAAATGAAATAATTCGGGAAAGATAAATATCCTTTTCCAAAACGCCGTAACAGATTTTGACCGTGCGCGGCTTATTTAAAAGCTCTACAGGGGTTTCGCTTAAAGCCTGTTTTAAATACTTGCCGTCCTGATAGACTTTTGTAAGGACCAGATACGGGTCGGTCAAAGGATTAGTCAAGCCTGTCCCCTGCCTTTATCTTTCTGCCGTTCGCATAGTCTGCGGCGGACATTCTTTTTCCGCCTGCGGGGATAAGCTCGGATATAATTACCGCGCCGCCTTTGCACTTTACCTTTATGCCGCGCTTATCCGCGGAAATTACCGTACCGCACTCCGCATTGCTTTCGTCCGCGCACGCTTCCGCGCGTAAAACGTTCAAGGCGTTTTTACCCTGCATACAATACGCAACGGGTTGTGGGTTCATTGCGCGTACCAAGCGGCAGATTTCGTCCGCGGAATTTTCAAAATTGATTTTGCCGTCCGACTTGCTTATTTTTTTGCAGTACGTTGCCTTTGCCTCGTCCTGCATTAAAAGCTGGGTCTTGCCGCTTTCAAGAAAGCTTAACGCTTTGACAGCCGCTTCAGCGGCAAGCTTCGAAAGCGCTTGCTCCAACTCGCCGTAGGTTTTGTTCCCTATTTCCGTGCGCTTGACCAAAAGCATATCGCCCGTATCAAGCGAGAGTTCGGTCCTCATAACAGTCACGCCAGTGTGCGTTTTACCTTCGAGTATTGCCGACTGTACGGGCGACGCGCCGCGCAATTGAGGAAGAAGCGAAGCGTGCAGATTCCAAACGCCCTTTTTAAAGCAATTCAAAATATCCTGCGTTAAAATCTGACCGTACGCGCAAGTAATCATAATATCCGCGCCGAGCGCCCTGACCGCGTCCGCGTGTTCGCGGATTTTTAAAAAGTCGTACACGGGAATATTAAGCTCCTGCGCCCTGACCTTTACGGGCGTGGGCGTGAGAACTTTTTTTCTGCCGACGGGCTTATCGGGCTGGGTTATTACCGCCACAATATCCGCGCCGCATTCATAAAGCGCATTGAGTGCCGGCACGGCGAATTCGGGCGAGCCTGCAAAAACTAATTTCATTTATTACTCCTCGTCGGTCGGTAAATCGTAAATTTCATCCGCGACGTCGGTATAAAGTATTCCGTCCAGATGGTCCAGCTCGTGGCAGACGGCACGCGCAAAAAAGCCCTCCGCAGTAAGCTTGTGCTTTTTGCCGCGGCGGTCGCGGTACTCCGCTTTCACCTTCATCGGGCGCGTAACCGTGCCCTGCTTGCCCTTTACCGAAAGGCAGCCCTCGGGACCTGTCTGTTCGCCCTTTTTATAGATTATGACTGGGTTTATAAGCTCGAAATACCCTTCCTCGACGTCGATAACTACCACGCGTTCGGGAACGCCTATCTGCGGAGCCGCAAGCCCTGCGCCCGATTCGGCGCGGACTGTCTGCTTCATATCCGCAAGAAGTTGTGAAAGCTCTTCGTTAAAGCTTTTCACTTCCGCGCATCTTTGTCTTAAAACGGGGTCGCCCGTCTGGACGACGAATCTTTGTGCCATAACCTTATCTCCTTTATTACGATAAATTGACGGGGTTTTCTTCAACGTAGACGAGAACGCTGTCCGAAGAGTATTTGACAGCCGCGTCGTATATGCGCTCCAACAGCCTGTCCGAGGATAAGCGCATTAAAACCTGATACCTCAGCTTGCCCTGAATTTTTTTTATGGGCGAGTGCATTTTATTTAAAAAAATGAACTCTTCGGGAAATTTTGCACGCAGCTCCTCAATGGCAAAGTACACTCCTTTTAAAGCTTCAAGCGCGTTTTCCGAGTTGTCGGAAGTGACCATAACGCGGCATATCAAAGAATACGGCGGAAAGCCCGTAGCCTTCCTTAAAGCCGTTTCGTTTTTGAAAAAGCCGGAATAGTCGTAATTTGTTGCAAACCTTAAAATATAATTTTCGGGCGAGCAGGTTTGCAAGACGACTTTGCCCTTATCGTCCGCCCTGCCGCTTCTGCCCGAAACCTGTGTTATTAGCTGAAAGGTACGCTCTCCGCTTCTGTAATCGGAAAAATGCAGACTCATATCGGCGTCCATAATTCCAACTAACGTTACCGCGGGGAAGTCGTGACCCTTTGCTATCATCTGCGTTCCGACTAAGATATCGGCTTGCTTGCTTGCAAACTTTTTTAAAATATTATAATGTCCGTCCTTGCCTGTGACGGTATCGTTATCCATTCTTAAAATGCGCGCCGTCGGGAAAAGCGATTTTAAATCCGCAACTACTTTCTGCGTGCCCGTGCCGCTGTACAGAACGTGCCGTCCGCCGCATTCGGGGCAGGCGGTAAGCATACGGTACTTTGCGCCGCAGTAGTGGCACTTTAAACAGTTTTCTTCGCTGTGGTAGGTTAGCGTTACGTCGCAGTTTTCGCACTTGGCGACGTAGCCGCAATCCCTGCACATAACCGTGCGCGAATAGCCGCGGCGGTTTAAAAATATTATTGCCTGACTGCCGCTTTTTAACGTTTCGTCAAGCTCGTCGCGGAGGGCTTTGGAAAAAGCCGTGTTGTTGCCGCGCTTAACTTCCTTGCGCATATCCGCAATTATAATTTCAGGCAGGGGCTTTTTGTTTATTCTCTCCGTCAATGTTATAAGCCCGTACTCGCCGTCGACGGCCTTTGCGTACGTTTCTACAGACGGAGTTGCGCTGCCCAAAACCAATTTTGCACCGTTGTATTCCGCACGCATTTTGGCAATTTCCAATGTGGAATATCTTGGCGCCGACTCGCTTAAATACGAGCTGTCGTGCTCCTCGTCTATGATTATTGCGCCGATGTTTTCAAGCGGAGCGAAGATTGCGCTTCTTGCGCCGATTGCTATTTTCGCTTCGCCCGAACGCAGCCGCCACCACTCGTCAAACCTTTCGCCTGCGGAAAGTCCGCTGTGCAAAATGGCTGCCGTGCCGCCGAAACGGCTTCTGAGCTGCGTAAGCATCTGAGGGGTTAAAGAAATTTCCGGCACTAAAAAAATAGCCGTTTTGCCGCGTTCTATTTCGCGCGCGATTACGCTTAAATAAATTTCCGTCTTGCCGCTGCCGGTAACGCCGTGAATTAAGTTTACGCGGTGATTTGCGCTTTCTATTTTCTCAAGGGCGGCGTTCTGCGCAGGCGTCAACACCTTTGCCGAAACGCCTTCCGGAAGTCCTGAAAAGGGACTCCTCGTTATCTTGCGCTTGTCTGTTTTTACCGCGCCCTTTTCTATAAGCGAATTTACCGCGCCCCTGCCGAATTTTTCGCAAAGGCGCGTAAGGTCGTATTCCTTTTCGTCTTTTAAAAACCTTAAAGCTTCCGCCTGTTTTTTTGCGGAAGATGAAAGCTTTATATCCTCGCCCGTATACACGGCGAATTTTTTATACACCTCGTGTACCTTTCCGAGCCGCATTTCGGAGGGAAGGAACAATCTTAACGCGACGGCTTTCGGTACGCGGTAGCGTGAGGCTATGCCGTGCATTAGCGAGGTACATTCGGGGACTAGCGCAGGCGGTTCGTCGAAAATTTGCGCAACGGGCTTAACCTTTTCCGCAGGATATGACGAAACAGGGCTTACGCCTATGACGAAGCCGTCAATTACCCTTCCGCCGAAGGGCACCTTTACCCTGCTGCCCGCGCTTAAATTATCGGGACAGGAATATTCGAATATTTTGTCCACCTGACTGTGGGCTATATCTACGATTACCTGCGCATACATCTTTCAAATATTTTTTTCGCTGCGGTCCTGTCAAATCCGGAAAAACCGCAGCGAATTGTTTTTTTCTTATGAGTAGCGGTAAAAATCAGTCCTTGGCGTATTTGATTTTACCGTCGGCGATTTCCTGACAAGCCATGGAAATTTCTTTCAAATACTCGTCGGGACCGGAATTGGAAGCCGAGTACTTTTCAAGTATCTGCCTTGCACGCTTTGCCGCGACTACGCAAAGGCAATAGCGCGAAGCAGGCTGCTCGTCCGTGCCGAGCTTGTCAATCAGAAGGTCTACTGAGGGTTGGTTTATCATTTCATAACTCCTTTCGGGGAAATCCGCCCGTGCGTATTTTCCCAAGATTGCTTATGCCGTAAAAACGCTTAACTGTAAAAATCAATCTACCCTTGCGTTTGCCGGCGCAATTTTTCTATATATTTTTTTTCAGGCGCAACACAATATATTCTAGGCTACGCGTTTTTGCGGTTGTGAATTATACATTTTATCTCTTCTACGGCGGCGTCGAGGTCATCGTTTATCACCGTATAATCGTATTCGTTTTTCTTCGAAAGCTCGTACTCCATACGCTTTACTCTTTCGCGTATCTTTTCCGCGCTTTCGCTGCCGCGCTTTTCAAGCCGTGAAACAAGCTCCCTTTCGTTCGGCGGAGCTATCATTATTAGCAGAGCTTCGGGGTGCGCGCGTTTCACCTGCAATGCGCCGTCCACCTCTATTTCGAGTATAACGTCGCCCGTTTTCAGCTTTTCTTCCACGAAAGCTTTCGGCGTGCCGTATAAATTCCCGAAGTGTTCGGAATATTCCAAAAAGCCGCCTTCGCGTATACCCTTTTCAAACGTCTGTCTGTCCGTAAAGA
Source organism: uncultured Clostridia bacterium (assembly GCA_947175515.1). Lineage (GTDB taxonomy): Bacteria > Bacillota > Clostridia > Christensenellales > Borkfalkiaceae > Coproplasma. The sequence goes on from CAMWNA010000033.1 coordinate 19,201, forward strand.
AGTAGGAAACCCCTTGCTTTTCACCCTCTCGCGGTGCGCGCGTGGTACACGAAACGCTTAAAGAATATCCGCCCGATTTTAAAAGTTTTTCAACTATCGTGCCCTTACCTACGCCCGACGGACCCGAAAGAACCAAAAGTAAATTTTTCATAAGCTTACTCTACGTTCTGAACCTGCTCGCGCACTTTTTCGATTTCGTTTTTGAGCGCAAGCCCCAAACGAGTAACCTCCAAGTCGTTCGATTTCGAGCATATGGTATTGCTTTCGCGGTTGAATTCCTGAACGAGAAAATCAAGCTTTCTTCCAACAAGCGTTTCCTTGCATATTTCCCTGAACTGCGAAACGTGCGAATGCAGGCGCGTCAGCTCCTCGTCTATATTGCTTTTATCTGCAAACAGCGCAGCTTCGGTTAAAAGCCTGCCCTCGTCCACTTCTACGTTTTCGAGAATTTTCTTTATCTTGGCTTCAAGCTTTATCCTGTACCCCTCCGCAACCAGCGGCGCGCGCGTTTCAATGTCGGCAACGAGTTTTTCGATTGTCTTCATTCTGGAAAGCATATCCGCTTCAAGCTTCGCTCCCTCTTTAAGGCGCATTGCGTTGAGCTTGTCAAGCGCCGCTTCAAGCGCAACCTTTAAGGCAGAAATACACTCCTCGTCCGCGGCGGAGGTTTCCTCCGTGCGGATAACGTCGGGATAGCGCAGAATATTAGTCACGGAAAAATCGTTTTGCGCGTCGGGAAACAGGGTTTTAATCTTTCTTGCGGCGTCGGAATATGCGGCTGCCGTTCCCTCGTCCAGATAGAGCGTGCGCTGTTTCTCGCGCTTATCCGAAAGGCTGATAAAAACGTCTGCGTGACCGCGCGTCAGCTTTTCACGCACGATACTGCGGATAACGTCCTCGCAGGCGGTAAAAATTCTCGGCGCCTTAACGTTTACGTCAAGATAGCGGTTATTGACCGTCTTGATTTCTACGGTAAGCTCTATGCCGCCTTTTTTGTATTCGCCTCTGCCGTAACCCGTCATACTTAACATAAGTGTTTTGCCTCCGCCGCGCGATATTCCAAGCATTAACATTATAGCAAGGTATTTCAAAAATTACAAGCGTAAATCGCGCGATTGAAAAATTTTCCGTTTCACCTGCTTTAAACGCTTTTAACGACTATATAAGATTTAAAGAAAACGGAAAGGCGCGGAAAGCTAAATTGCTTTCCGCGCCTCAGCGCTTGATTACCACATCCAGCACTTATACGTAACCCTTTAAAAGGGGTGACGCTGAATTAATTACTTATTTTCGTCGAAGGCGTCGTAGAAGCCGTCGATATCGAAAAGACCT
>CAMWNA010000034.1 GCA_947175515.1 uncultured Clostridia bacterium
ATAACCCGCGACGTTTCGGGCGAGGGCGTACAGCAGGCGCTTTTGAAAATAATAGAAAGCACGGTTGCAAACGTTCCTCCGCAGGGCGGCAGAAAGCACCCCCAGCAGGAATGTCTCAGAATAGACACTACGAACATTTTATTCATCTGCGGCGGCGCGTTCGTCGGCTTGGATAAGATAGTTGCAAAGCGCAACGAGGGAACGTCTCTCGGTTTCGGCGGCACGGTCAAAAACGCTGAAGAAAACGTTTACGAACAGCTTGCCGACGTAAAGCCGCAGGATTTGACTACGTTCGGGCTTATCCCCGAATTCGTAGGTCGCGTGCCCATCGTCGTCGGGCTTCACCCCTTGAACGAGGAGGCGCTCGTAAACATTTTAACCCAACCTAAGAACGCAATTATAAAACAGTACCAGAAGCTTATCGCAATGGACGGCGTTAAACTCACGGTAGAGGACGGCGCAGTGCGCGAAATCGCCAATACCGCCATAAATTTAAAGACGGGTGCGAGGGGCTTGCGCACTATTATCGAAGGCTTTATGACGTCGGTAATGTACAAAATACCGTCTGAAAAGAACGTTGAAGAAGTAGTGGTTACGCGCGAATGCATAACCGATAAAGCCGAACCCAAAATAATTTATAAAAAGACGGCTTAACAAAATTCACACCGTTTAGTTCTGCGCCAGACAAGCTTTATACGCTGTTTGGCGCATAATTTTAAAGAGGAAAATAAAATGGGCAACTTTAAGGAACTGCCGCTTCTTGCAATGCGCGGCAGGGTAATATTCCCCAACACCACCGTCAGCTTCGACGTTGGCAGAATGGTTTCGCTTACGGCGGTAAAGTACGCTTCCGAACACGATTCCAGAATTTTCGTCTGCGCGCAGAAGGAAAGCGAAAAGGAGGAAATTTCAGAAGCCGATATTTACACCGTAGGTACGGTCGTAAAATTAAGGCAGATAACGCGCCTCCCCGGCAACAACCTCCGCCTTTCGGTGGAGGGGCTGTTCCGTGCAAAAACCAAACAGATAAACAAGGAAAACGGCGCCTTCATTGCCACGGTTGAGGAAATCCGTCCCGTTCACGGCGAAACCGCGCTCGAAGAAGCGTATTTAAGGAGTTCAAAGGAAATTCTTAAAGAAATCACCGTCGGCGATTCGCGCTTTCCCAAGGAAGTGGGCAACAATCTGGATAAGTGTAACGACGCGGACGAATTCGTCAATATAGCCGCGCACTATATGCAGATAAAGCTTGAAAAAAAGCAGAAGCTTTTGGAATGTCCGCGCACTGCGGAAAGGCTGAAACTCGTTGACGGATATTTGAACGACGAGCTTGAAATTACCCGTCTGGAACGCAAAATCAGCGCAACTGTAAGGCAGAATATAGACAAAAACCAAAAAGAATATTATTTAAGGGAACAGCTTAAAGCCATTCATACCGAACTCGGCGACGACGCGGAGGAAAAGGACGAGCTGGAAGAAAAAATAAAAGCAAAGGGTATGCCGGAGGAAGTCGAGGAAAAGGCTTTGAATGAGCTTTCGCGTATGTCGCGCATGCAGTCCTCCTCGCCCGAATACAACGTATTGCGCCTGTATATAGACTGGCTTTTGGATATCCCTTGGAACGAGCAGACCGCGGACACAAAAAAGCTTTCGGACGCGGTAAAAATTTTAAACGCAGACCATTACGGACTTGATAAGATAAAGGAGCGCATAACCGAATACTTAGCCGTGCTGAAACGCACGGAAGGCAAAACCGCGCCCATACTCTGTTTCGTAGGTCCTCCGGGCGTAGGTAAAACCTCAATCGCAAGCTCTATAGCGCGTTCTCTAGGCAGGAAGTTCGTAAGAATGAGCCTTGGCGGCGTTAAGGACGAAGCCGAAATTCGCGGTCACAGGAAAACGTACGTCGGCTCGATGCCCGGGCGTATTATAAGCGGAATGAAAAAATCCGGTTCAGTTAACCCCGTGTTCCTTTTGGACGAGGTAGATAAAATTTCCTCCGATCTTCGCGGCGACCCTGCGGACGCATTACTGGAGGTTTTGGATCCGGCGCAGAATTCAACCTTCGTAGACAGGTATATCGAGCTACCTTACGATTTAAGCAAAGTGCTTTTCATAACCACGGCAAATACGCTTGATACGATTCCTGCACCGCTATTGGACAGAATGGAAATTATCGAGCTCAGCGGATATACGACTTTAGAAAAAAAGGAAATCGCAAAGCGCTATCTCGTACCCAAAAAGCAGGAAGCCAACGGGCTTAAAACAGGCGAATTTTCCATAACCGACGGCGCAATATTAAGCCTTATCGAAAATTACACACGCGAAGCCGGCGTAAGAAATCTCGAAAGGATGATTGATTCGGTCTGCCGCAAAGCCGCTGTACGTTTAGCCGACGGAAAGGCGGAAAGCGTGCGTGTAACCGAAAAGAACCTTGAAGATTTAGTCGGCGCGAAAAAGTACGAAAAGGACGCGTCTCTCGGCTCGGACGAGGTCGGCGCGGCTACGGGGCTTGCGTGGACGGCGGTCGGCGGAACTACGCTTACTATCGAAGTTTCCGCAATGCACGGCAAGGGCGATATAACGCTGACCGGCAAGCTCGGCGACGTTATGAAGGAAAGCGCACGCGCCGCTATAAGCTATATCCGCTCCAACGGCGAAAGCTACGGCATAGAAAATTCCGCCTTTGAAACAACGGATATTCACGTCCACGTTCCTGAGGGCGCAACCCCTAAGGACGGACCCAGCGCAGGCATTACTATGGCAACTGCAATTCTTTCCGCATTCACAAAAAAACCCGTCAGAAAAAGCGTTGCTATGACCGGTGAAATCACCCTGCGCGGAAAGGTTCTGCCTATCGGCGGACTCAAGGAAAAAGCGCTTGCCGCATACCGTTTGGGCATACGCGACGTTATTATACCCGCGGATAATCAAAAGGACTTGGAGGAAGTGCCCGAGCCCGTCCGCGGCGATATAAACTTTATCCCCGTAACCGACGTCGACGCGGTTTTCCGCACGGCAATTATCGGACTTTAATTACGTTGTTGCGCGCTTAAACGTAAAATCTAAATCCTTATAGAAAACTATGTTAAAAATCACTAATGCAAAATTCATAACCAGCGCGGCGGATAAAAGCGGCTTTTACAAAACGGATAAGCCCGTAATAGCCGTAAGCGGTAAATCCAACGTCGGTAAATCCAGCTTTATAAATATGCTTGCTGGGCAGAAAAAGCTTGCAAGGGTATCAAAGGACCCCGGCAGAACGCGCCTTGTTAACTATTTCGATTTCGGACCGTTCGTTTTAGCCGACCTCCCCGGTTACGGCTTCGCGCGCGTTTCCAAAACCGAAAAGCAGAAGTGGGCGCATCTTTTAGACGATTTTTTTGCTTTAAAATGTGCAAGCCACGTTTTTGCGCTTGCCGATATCCGTCACGACCCCACGGCTGACGATAAGCAGATGATAGAGTATCTTTATTACAATCTTATACCGTTTACGGTAATCGCAACCAAAGCGGATAAGCTTTCAAAAGCGGCTGTAAACCGCGGCGTGCAGAATATCGCAGCAAACTTTAAATGCGGTTCAGGTAATGTAATTGCAACTTCCGCGCAGACAAGACAGGGACTTGAAGCCGTTCTGGAGCGCATTGAAATCGTAATAAACTTAAAGGAAGAAAACGTTGAAAATTAATTTACTCAGCTTTACGGATTTTTTGCAAACGTCCGTCGGCATAGCCGTGTTTGCGGCTGTGGCGGTCGTTCTTCTCGTTCTCATTTTAGACTTAAACTACCGCATATTCACTAAATATCTTCTGGATTTTTTAGCCGCGCTTATAACTACGCTGGTTCTCTCGCCCGTTTTTGCCGTATGTGCCGTCGTTTCCAAATTGCGTTCGGAAAACGGTTGCGTGTTTGAAAAAACCGCAGCCGTCGGCGTAAGGGGAAAGGTAATTGCAGTTACAAGCTTTGCAGGAATAGGCGGCTGTTTAAAAAATTTACCGCGTATACTTGACGTGCTTTGCGGAAAGCTAAGCATAGTCGGACCGTCGGTCACCGTTGCAAGCGACGCCGCGCTTATCGACGACGAGGCTAGCGAACGCTTTTCCGTCCGTGCGGGCGTGGTATCGCCGCTTGCCTTAAACGGAAATTCGGAGCTTACTTACGAGGATGTTTTTGCCGCCGATTTAAAGTATATAAAAAAGCGTGAAATGTTCAAAGACTTTGCTATTTTAATTTGTGCCGCCGTAAAAGGAATACGCGGCGACGGCAGAAAGTATCTCGGCGAAGCGAGTGATAAGACTTATGCGCAGGTGCTTTTGCAGCGCGGAGCAATAACGGAGGAGCAGGCGGCAACCGCTAAATCATATGCGGAAGAAGCTTCGCGCAATCTATAAAACGACATTAAAAAAGGTCCTTCATTTGAAGGACCTTTTTAATGTCGTTTAAATTAATTCTTTATCTGCAAACTTCTTTCTTAAAACTATGTCTGCGATCGAAACGCCGAGGTTCAGCACTGCGAATACCAAAACCAGTACGGCAGGAGTAAACGCTTTTTTTGCGCCCTCAGCGTCGGCGCCGCTGATTTTAAACACTTCGTTTACGATAACTATCGCAAAGACGAGGAAGATGATTGAGAATACCGTCAGAACAATCGCTTCGGGAAGCGAGGATTTCTTTTCTTCGGAAACGGCGTTGTTTAAGTGCTTTGTCAGCGACTGCATTGAAGCGGAGGACACCAAGGATACAGCAATCACGCTTAAAATACACATAACCGCAAGCAGCGTGTAACCGTGCGCGTCGCCGTCGTATACCACGTGCGCCTCGTAATTTGAAAGACCGAGTGTTTGCAAAGCTTGCAGCATACTGTATTTTGCAGTTGCCGAACCGTAGCCGGTGCTTGTTATTTTAACGCCTGCTATTGCGCCTGTTGCCTGAGACCAGATAACCGAAACGAACACTATTGCAAGAACGCTTGCAGAAAGGCTAACAAGGTTTTTGACCTTTAAAACCGATTTATAGTTTACGGCAATTCTGCTTCCCAGAAATACGGCAAGGAAAACCGATGTTAATGCAAATCCCGCAACTGTCGCTCCGCCGAAGCGGTATCCCGCGTCCTCGGTAACGCCCAAAACGCTGACCTCGGAAGCCGAAGCCCATAACGAGCGTATAAGGCACGCACCTATTATGTAAGCAAAGAATGTTGCAAGCGTGGGCTTTAGAATGCCCTTGTTGGGCTTTCCGCGCAGTTCGCCGACGTAGCGCACTATCGCTATAATTGCGTTTACAAACACGGTTACAATCGTTGTAATAAACAGTACGAACGTGAAAAGTAGGGGAACGTAGGCTTCAACGTTATAAGCAAGTCCGTATCCGTCTACAAAGTTTAAATTATCAAGCGAGTTAATAATTTCAAACGTATCCGTCTTATCTTTAAGCACGTCCCACGCGTCGCCGAACAGCCATTTAAGGCTCACGGTGTATGCGCCGTATTGCGTAGCGTATTCGGGATTTGAGGCAAACATCTTAAACGCGCCGTAAGGCGTAACCGTTACGAAGAAGGAAAAAAGCGCCGCCAAAATCACGCCGAGAAGTCCCGTAATAGTTCCGGCTAAAAGCACCCACTTTTTCCAGCCGTGTTTTTCGCCGTTTTCCGCAACGGCGCTGTCGGTAATTGTTGTATCGGCAGCGGCATCAGCATAAGCGAACGCGCCGTAATCAACGCCGCTGGCCGCTTCGGGTATTCCGTCCCCGAACAAATCTTCGCTTTGGCTTTCGGAAATCTCTGCCGAATATTCCGTCGCGCGCTCGGTTTTCAGTTTTTCGTCATCGGCTTTACAAGCAGGGCACAATTCGCCTTCGCCTTCGTATTCGCTTCCGCATTTTTCACAGGTCTTTTTATCAGAAAGTCTGGTTCCGCAGTAGCTGCAGAAAATACTGTCGTCAGGGCTTTGCCTGCCGCATTCGGGGCAGGTTATCTGACCGTCAAGCCTTTTTCCGCATTTCCGGCAAAAAGTCGCGTCTTCAAAATTGTCCGTTCCGCAGAATTTACAATCCATCGTAGTTTCTCCATTTTTACTTTACTGTAACAAAATTATACACGAGAGCTCCGCTTTAAAAAACCTTAATACAAATCTGTATCGTTTTGCAGATGAAATTACGGCGTTTTTTGTCAATAACCGTCCTCCGCACCGAAAATTTTATATAAAAACGTCAATAATAATAGTAGCGCTATTATAGAGGAATTGCAAACCTAATGGAAAATAATGGCAGCCAAGCATAACCAAATGCAAACTTACGCTTGCAATTTATAATGCGGTATAGTATAATGGTTAAAATAGTATAATTGTCGAATTATGCGGTTTTTTGAGGCTGTTTGTATCATAAAATAACGCGTTACATAAGAGGATTTTTAATGATAATTACAAAGACTCCATTCAGAATGAGCTTTTTCGGCGGCGGAACGGATATGCCCTGCTTTTTTGAGAAACACAGGGGAGCTGTTCTTTCAACAAGCTTTGATAAATATGTTTATGTAACGGTAAGACATTTGCCGCGGTTTTTTGATTATACAACCGAGCTTATCTATTCCAAAAGCGAAAGAATAACCAAAATAGACGATATGGAGCATCCTATGGTTCGTAACGCAATGAAGATGCTCAATATGAAAGAATTACACATTGCTTACGATGCGGATCTTCCTGCAAGAACGGGTTTAGGAACATCCAGTACGTTTGCGGTAGGACTATTAAACGCTTTCTACTGTTTAAAAGGTGAATACCGCGCCAAAAGACAGCTTGCTGACGACGCTATTTATTTGGAAAGGAAACTTTGCAATGAAGCAGGTGGCTGGCAGGACCAGATTGCAGCATCGTTCGGCGGATTAAACCGTATTGATTTCGATTCAAAAGGATACCGCGTTACCCCCATAATTATTGATCCTGAAAGGAAAAGTCGGTTAAATGACAGTTTAATGTTGTTCTTTACCGGCTTTACAAGATTTTCATCCGATATACAGAAGTCAACGGCATCTTTATTAGAGGATAAACAAAATCAATTATACCAAATGCTTGATTTGGTAGACGAAGCCCAACGCATTCTTGAAAACAAGAAATCTGATTTGGATGAATTCGGCGGATTGCTTGATGCGGCATGGCGTTTGAAAAGACAGACAGGCAGTACCATTTCTACGGATACTATTGACGGGCTTTACCAAAAAGGAATCGAGGCAGGCGCGTTAGGCGGCAAGCTTCTCGGCGCGGGCGGCGGCGGATTTCTATTGTTTTACGTAAAGCCTGAAAAACAGAAAAGCGTAAGGGACGCTTTTTCTGATTTAATGGAAGTACCTTTTAAGTTTGAAAACAGCGGAACAAGAGTTATTTACTATTCTCCTGAATTTTTTGATAAAAACTCCAGCGTAGAGGGTTAATATGAAAGTCGTGATAATGGCAGGCGGCAAGGGAATGCGCATTTCTTCCGTTGCAAGCGATATCCCGAAACCTATGATTAAAATAGCAGGTAAACCTGTCTTGGAGCACGAAATAAGATGTCTGCGTGATCAGGGTTTCAAAGATATTATAATTACCGTCAGCCATCTAGGTAACGTAATAATCGATTATTTCGGTAACGGTTCAAAGCTTGGGGTAAATATAGAGTATTATTTTGAGGAAGAACCTCTTGGAAACGCAGGCGCACTGTTTAAAATAAAAGAAAAACTTACTAAAGATTTTCTGTTGCTTAATGCGGATACTGTATTTGATATCGATTTTAAGCGTTTTGTAAATTACCATAGGGGTAAAGGAGGATTGGTAACTCTTTTCACTCATCCAAACAGTCATCCGTATGACAGCGGTCTTATTATTGCGGATAATAATGGGGCAGTGTTGAATTGGTTAACAAAGGAGGACGACCGACCGACATTTTACCGTAACAGGGTAAACGCAGGATTGCACGTGGTTTCGGTTGACGCGTTAAATGTATCTGTTTTAACTCCAAAAATAGATTTAGACAGACAGATACTTAAACCTTTGTCAGGAACGGGAAAGATGTTCGTTTATGACAGTCCCGAATACGTCAAGGATATGGGAACACCCGACCGTTATAATCTGATATGCAATGATTTTTCGTCGGGCGTAGTTAAAGAAAAAAATTTACAGAATAAACAGAAAGCAATTTTTTTGGATCGGGACGGAACGGTCAACAAATACGTCGGTTTTCTCCGCAACGTTGATGAGTTTGAACTATGTGAAGGTGCGGCAGCGGCAATAAAGAAAATCAACAGCAGCGGATATTTAGCTATTGTAGTTACAAATCAACCCGTAGTTGCACGCGGAGAAGTAACTTTCGACGGTTTACAGGATATTCATAATAAGATGGAAACTTTACTTGGTAAAGACGGCGCTTATGTAGACGGAATATATTTTTGTCCGCATCATCCGCACAAGGGCTTTGAAGGGGAAATTCCAGAGCTTAAAATCGATTGCGACTGCAGAAAGCCAAAATCAGGCATGCTGAAACAGGCAGCGGAAAACTTTAATATTGATTTGTCGCAAAGCTGGATTGTCGGCGACGGCGAAAATGATGTCTTATGCGGAATAAACGCAGGGTGCAAAACTGCGTTTATCGGGCAAGACGACAGGGCGGATATTTGCGGTAAAAATTTGTTACATTGTATTAATAAAATTTTTGAGAGAATATGAAAGTTAAAATACTAAAACATATTGATTTATTGATAGAACGCTATCCCGTTTTAGCTTCATGCAAAGGCGAGATAATAAATGCTTATAATATTTTGGAAGAATGTTTTTCAACGGGTTGTAAACTTTTAATTGCCGGTAACGGAGGAAGCTGTGCTGACAGTGCGCATATTGTAGGCGAACTAATGAAAGGTTTTAAGCTTACCCGTAAATGCACGGAAGAATTTGCTGACAGGCTTAAAGATATAGATAAAATGCGTGGAGCGGAGCTTGCTGAACGTTTGCAGGGAGGCTTGCCGGCAATTGCGCTTACTGAGCATCAAAGCTTAAATACTGCTTACTTAAATGATGTGTTAAACGGCGGTTTGTTGACTTTTGCACAGCAAACTTACGTTTATGGACAAGAGGGGGATATTCTGTTAGCAATAACGACTTCGGGCAATTCGAAAAACTTATTGTTTGCGTCCGTTGTGGCTAAGGCTAAAGGTATGAAAATTATAGCGTTGACCGGTGCTACCGGCGGCGAAATCGCAAAATTTGCGGATACAGCGATAAAAGTTCCCGAGGCGGAAACCTATATGATACAGGAATTGCACGTTCCCATTTACCATTGCCTGTGCTTAATGCTTGAAGAAAAATTTTTTGGTTAGTTCTATGGAAAAAATTCAGTTTTTAAATACGTTTGTCAATAACTGTAATATGACAGAATGTCTTGACGAAATAGAAAAAATGATTTCTGCTGAAAAGAAGTCTTATGTCGTTGCAGTAAATACTGACGTTATTATAAAAATAGAAAATGACGTACTATTGAAGGAAATAACCGATAATGCGGACATGGTTCTTGTCGACGGTAAGCCGTTGATTTGGATAGCCAAAAAACATAAAAAACCTATTAAGGATAAAGTTTCCGGTTCCGATATGGTTCCGCTATTATGTAAAAAAGCGGCTGAAAAAGGGTATACCATATTTATTTTAGGCGGAAAAGAAGGCGTTGCCGAGCAAGCCAAAATTAAATTGGAAGAGCAAATGCCGGATATAAAAATAGCAGGCGTATATGCGCCTCCGCTCGGCTTCGAGAAAGATGAAAACGAAACGAAAAAAATAAACAAACTTATTTCAGATGCAAAGCCTGATATTTTATTGGCTTGCTTGGGATGCCCGAAACAGGAAAAGTTTATTTATAATAATATAGATAAATATGAAGCCAAGGTGTCGATTTGTGCAGGGGCTACGGTGGATTTTCTAGCCGGAAATATAAAGCGTGCACCGAAATGGATGAGTAATCACGGTTTGGAATGGTTATACCGTTTTTTTAAAGAACCAAAAAGATTGTTTAAAAGATACTTTATAGACGATATAAAAATTTTCAAATTAGCAAGGAAATACAGGAAACTTTATGAATAGCCCGTTAGTATCAATCATTATTCCGGCTTATAATACTGTGGATTATGTTGCCCATATGCTGGATTGCGTAATAAGTCAGACTTATACGAAATTACAGATTATAATAATTAACGACGGCTCTGATGATGGAACAGAAACTATAATTGAGAAATATGCCCGACTTGACAACCGTATCGAAGTTTTGAAATTAAACAGAAGCGGAGTATCGGCGGCAAGAAATTCGGGTTTATCTAAGGCCAAAGGTGAAAAGATATTTTTCTGGGATTCGGACGATATTATTGAATTAACCGCAGTAGAAGAATGCCTTAACTTTGCGCAAGAGAAAAACTGCCAAACCGTTCTTTACGGCTACGCAAATAGAACTAACGGAGTAGTTGAAAGTAAACACTGTTCTAAGTTGAGAGAAGTTTACCAAAATCACGAAATTATAGACGAGCTTATTCCGTCATTTATAGGACATTCGTTTAACGATGTCAATGAATGGATAGAAGGTAAAAGAGGTCTGCGTGAAGGTAAAGAACATACCGCCCTTTGGCGCGTTATGCTTGATACAAACGTTATTAAAGATAACGGCTTAATTTTTGATACGAAACTGACGCTGGGCGAAGATACGAAATTTATGAACGAGTATCTGCTGTATACCCAATCGGTCGGTTATTTGGATAAGTTGTTGTATCAGTTGACAATGCGCCAAAACGGTGCAAATCTTACAAGCTTGAAAAATCCTGAAAAAATGCTTGACGATAAGATTAAACTTATCCACGCTCGAAAAGAAATAGACGGATTGGCTTTAAGCTTGTACGGCAAAGATATTTATCCTTATTGGCAAGGTACGCTTGTTTTTTCGGCAGTACAGGTGGCAATGCGTCTTTCAAAGAATAAAAATAAAAAATATTCTCAAAATTTGAAATTATGTAAAGATTATATGAGCATTCCTGAAGTAAAAGAGTGCGTTAAAAACTTTAAGCCCGTTAAAAAATTTAAGGCGCTTCCGTTCAGAATGCTTAAACGGTTTTCCTTGCTTTTCTTCATGTTTTACATAATGCCAAAAAGATTTCTTAAAAAGTTCGGAGTATAATGAAGGTTTTAGTTGCCTAAATGAAGTATTTAAAAGATTTTTCACAAATTAATTTATTGATGTTTACAAGGTCTATGGGCTTAGGCGGAACGGAAAACGTCGTACTCCAGCTGTGTGAAATTTTAAAACCGTATGTAAATAAAGTTGTCGTTTGCTCTTGCGGCGGCGTTAATACCGAAAAGCTTGCGAATATCGGCATTACCCATTATGAAATTCCGGACATTGAAAAAAAATCTATAAAGACATTTTTCAAGGCGGCTAGAGCTTTAAAAAGAATCGTAAAAAAAGAACGCATCAATATAATTCATACGCATCACAGAATGGCTGCGTTTTACGTCCGCTTTCTCAAATTGTACAAAAAGCGAATTTTTATCAGTACGGCGCATAATACGTTTACGGATAAAAAGCTTTTGACAAAATATTCGTATAAACGCTCAAACGTTATTGCGTGCGGTGAAATGGTAAGGCAAAATCTCATCAGCTATTACGGCTTAAACGAAGATAAAGTAGTCACAATTCACAATGCGGTAAAAGCGTTTGACGGCAACCTTTCAGACGATTTAACGTTAAAAAGTTATAAAGACAGCGGATACACTCTTGTAGGCAATATTGGTCGTCTCAGCGAGCAAAAGGGGATGGAATATTTTATTAGGTCCTTGCCTATGGTAAAAGAGAAAGTTCCCCTAATTAAATATTTTATTGTTGGTGACGGAGACAGGCGTGAATACTTGGTTGAATTGTCAAATAATCTTGGTTTAAATGATGATATTTGTTTTTTAGGTTACCGCACCGATATCAGAAACATAATGATGCAATCTGATTTTCTGGTGTTAAGTTCGCTTTGGGAAGGCTTGCCTTTAACGCCTATTGAAGCTTTTTCCGTTAAAAAGACAATTATTGCCACTGCTGTTGACGGAACTGTGGAAGTTGTTAAAGACGGAGTTAACGGTATTTTGATACCGCCGAAAGATTCAGGTGCAATCGCTGAAAATGTAATTGATTTATGCAAAAATCCTGAATTAAGAGAGCGGTTGGAAAAGGCTGCGTTTGAAACTTATCAGAATGATTTCAGCTTTGACGGCTATTCTGAACGGGTGCTGGCTTTTTATAAAGAATTATGCAATCCACAAGTATAATGCTGATATAAGAAAAATGTCGGAGAGTTTTAATATGAAAAGAGTAATAACGTACGGAACGTTTGATATGCTGCATTACGGTCATATAAATCTGTTGCGTAGGGCTAAGGAACTTGGCGATTATCTTATTGTGGCTTTATCCACGGATAAATTCAATTTGGATATGAAGCATAAAAAATGCTTTTTTTCTTATGAACAAAGGAAGCTGCTTCTTGAATCAATAAGGTTTGTTGATTTAGTTATTCCGGAAGAAAACTGGGAACAAAAGAAGTCTGATATGCATCTTTATCAAATCGATACTTTTGTAATCGGCGATGACTGGAAAGGTAAATTTGACTATTTAAAGGAAGAAGGCGTGGAAGTAGTTTATCTTGCCAGAACGCCTGAAATAAGCACTACACAAATAAAGCAAGACCTTAAGAGCAACAAATAATTTAAGCCCCTTGGTAAAGGTAAGACGATGGAAGACACTCAGCGGATACTGGATCAAATGCACGGGTTGCATTTAATACTTGCAGATGAAGTAAAACGAATATGCGATAAACATAATATCAAATATTTTATGATAGCCGGTACGCTTTTAGGGGCAGTTCGGCATAAAGGTTTTATTCCTTGGGACGACGATATGGACTTCGGTATGCTTAGGCAAGATTACGAAAAGTTCATTTCTGTTTGTGAATTTGAAATTGACGAAAGTAAGTTTTATCTGCAAACAGATAAAAAAGATAAATTCTACACTTTCAATTTTGCCAAGCTTCGCCTGTGCGGCACTAGGGTTTTGGAAGGCTTTTCTTCTAAGGTCAACACAAACCAAGGAATATATATAGATATTTTTCCCATAGATAATGTTCCCGACAGTAAGATAGCGGCGTATTTTCAGTTTAAGCGATTTTGGTTTTACAGAAGCCTTTTATGGGTAAAATGCGGTTACGGAAGCGATGCTGTTAAAAAAAAGAACTCATTTAGAGTGGCAAAGTTTATTTCAAAGTTTTTTTCAATTAAGTATTTAAAAAAACGCAAATTAAAAATAATTACCAAGTATAAAAATAAAATGACAAAAAAGGTTGTTACAAGCGACGGCTCATACGGTTTAAACAAAGAAACCTTGGATAGAACTTGGGTTGATACTCTAAAAGAATACGCGTTTGAAGACAGGCAATATCCCGGCGTTGCGGATTATAACGCATATTTATCTTATTTTTATGGGGATTATATGCAGTTGCCTCCGGAAAACGACAGAAACCATCACGGAAGGTTGGAAGTGGATTTCGGAGAATACTCCATTAAAGGTGATAAGTAATGAAAGATATAAAATTATGGGTTGTAACGCATAAGAAAAAAAATATAAGTTATCCATACAGAACTTATATCAAAGTGGGTAACGGTGAAAATAATACCGATATGGTAACGGACGCAACCGGCGACAATATTGCAGAGAAAAATAAAAATTATTGCGAGCTGACGGCAATATACTGGATATGGAAAAATACAAATTGCGATATAGTCGGTATAGAGCATTACCGCAGAGTTTTTGGTTTTAATTTATTTGATGTAAAAAATTATTTTATATTAAAGCCTAAAAAAATAGAAAAAGTATTAAAAAAGTACTCGGTTATTTGTCCTAAAAAATTCAAGTTTAAAGATACTTTACTTAACAGATACCGTCAGAATTTCGACGAAAACGATTTTGATATTATAAGAAGAATAATTGATGAAAAATATCCCGATTATCTCAATTCATACGATTACGTTATGAATTCGAACTTCGGAACTATGTGTAATATGATGATTTGCAGTAAAGAACTTTTCAACAGTTATTGCGAATGGCTGTTTGATATTCTTTTCGAATCTGAAAAATATATTGACCCCAGCAACAGAGATGCGTATAGAGCGAGGGTTTTCGGGTTTCTGTCGGAAAGGCTGTTGAATATCTGGTTGGTAAAAAATGAATTAAAAGTAAAATACGTTTCGGTAATTCGTACCGACGGTGGGAGATTTAAAGGTTTAATAGGCGTTTTTATAACTAAAATAAAATGTCTTTTGCAAAAAAAGATAGTTAAAGTCAAATATGAAAAGTGAAGTAAAAAATTGCGGATTAACTAAATATTTATTTATAGGCAGAAAGAAATATAATCTCAGCACGGTTATTTTTGTAGTTTCTTACTTTGCTTATTTGGTTTGTGCTATTTTTTCTCAGACCGAGTTTGAAAATACGTACGACGCAACAATTATAAATTTAATTCAATTGCTGGCTATATTTTTAGTAGTGGTTAAATTTTTTGTGGATGAAACTTTAAACGTCAAAAATTTATGTATATGGATATTAATAATATTATTAAGTTTAATAGTTTCCTATAAAACAACGAATGTAACCATAGTAATTCCTATTGCAGCTTATATATTGTGCGGAAGCAACGTTGACGATAAAATAATAATTAAAACTTCGTTTATCGCTATAACGACGATGATAGTTATAACGGTTTTCAGCTCTGTTATAGGAATTATTCCTTTTAAATATACCGTCCAAACAGGTGGCAGACTGAGGTATGCGTTAGGCTTTGTTTATACTACATTTTTAGCGAATTACTTTTTTCACGCTATATTGATGTGGTTGTTTTTAAAGCGCAGATGTCCTACCTTGTTTGAAAGCTTTTTAATTCTCATTTTAAATTTTATAATCTATTATTTAACCGATACGCGGGCGGTATTTTATGAAACCATTGTATTGGTTGCCGTTTGCTGGATTTTTAAAGCGGTCCGGCATTTAAATAGAAATAAGTTGCGTTACTTGTTTTTAATTGCATTTATAGGGTGTGCGGCAATTGCTTTATATATCCAAATATTTTATGACCCGTCTGTTGTTTGGATGAAGAAGTTGAATTCATTACTTACAAGCAGATTGCATTTCGGTCATAAAGCTTTTGTCGAATACGGCTTATCCTTTTTCGGTCAACAAATTACGTGGGTTTCTTTTGGCGCTTCCGGAAATTATTTTTACGTTGATTCATCATATATGAATCTGGCGGTAAATTACGGCATAATTTTGCTAGGCATCCTATTAATAGGCTTTACTTTTTTAATGAATAAGTATATAAAAGCTAATAAATTATACTGTTGCATAGCCTTGGCGTTTTTGGCGCTTCACTCAATAACGGATCCGCAGTTATTCAGTATCATTTGTAATCCTTTTTTGGTTTTATTAGGAGGCTTTATACCGTTATCGCCAAAATTTTATTTTAAACGTTCGAAGGCTTTGCCGAAATTAACGGCAAATAAAAACGCATTGCAATAATGAAGTTGTTTAACTCTATTAAGAAAAAAAGCGTTAAGAAAAATTACGTTTATAATCTGCTATATGAATTATTTTTATTAATAATTCCGATTATAGTGACTCCTTATGTTGCCCGTGTTCTGGGGGAAACCGGTTCAGGGCAATATAGTTTTACTTACTCTGTTTCAACGTATTTCACCCTTTTTGCTTCCTTGGGATTCAGCTTTTATGCGCAAAGGTTGGTCGCAAGCCATCAAGATGATAAAGAGCAGCAAAGTAAAGACTTCTGGGAAATCTTTTTTGTAAGGCTTATTCCCGTGGGAATAACCTTAGCAATTTATATTGTTCTTGCGGGAGTAGGTGTTTACGGCGAAAAGTATAATGTTTTAATGAGTATACTTTCAATAAACGTTATAGCCGTTGCGTTTGATATTACCTTCTTTTTTAAAGGAAATGAAGAATTCGGCAGAATTGTATTAAGAAATATCATCATCAAAAGCATAAGCATAGTTTTTATATATGTTTTTGTAAAGGATTCCGATGATTTGTGGATTTACGCGCTTATTCAAAGCGGAGCCGTTATTTTAAGCAATCTTTCTCTTTGGCTTTACCTGCCTAAACAGCTGGTTAAAATTAAATTGAAAGAGCTTCGTCCGTTAAAACACCTTAAACCTACAATTATATTATTTTTGCCAACAATAGCAACTTCGGTTTATACTTCGTTAGATAAAACTCTGATAGGATTAATAACCCGTGACGATGCGGAAAACGGTAATTACGAGTATGCGGAAAAACTTGTAAAAATGGCTTTAACTGTCTTGACGTCGTTAGGAACGGTTATGATTCCCCGTAATTCAAAAAAATTCGCCGACGGTGATATCAAAGGCGTAGAAGCGAACATTTATAAAACTACAAAGTTTGTACTTTTTATCGGCGTTCCATTAATGTTTGGGATAATTGCCGTAGCGGATAACTTGATTCCTTGGTATTTGGGGTCGGAATATGATAAAGCTTCCACCTTAATGAAAATACTGTCTCCTCTTATTCCTTTAATCGGCTTGAGCAACGTTTTTGGTATACAGTTTCTGATTCCTAGTAATCAGGATAAAAAATATACGCTTGCGGTTATTCTTGGCGCTGTAGTAAACTTAGTTTTAAATTTAGTTCTGATTTATTTTTTAAAGAGCTACGGGGCGGCAATTGCTACCGTTATAGCAGAAACGGTGGTAACGGGCGTAATGCTTGTATTTTTAAGGAAGAACATTAAATTCGGGAAAATCCTGATTTCTTCTTGGAAATACTGGATTGCAGGTATTACAATGTACGTCGTGCTTTACTTTGCCTTTAAAGGATATAAGCCGAGTATTTTGCACACATTGTTCATGTCCGGTTGCGGAGTTTTAATCTATTTCAGTGTTTTAACGCTTTTGAAAGACAAATACGTTTGGAGCGCTTACAATAAAATCGGTATGTTTATAAATAAAATTTACCGACGCCCCCCCCCAACAAGCACTGAAAGCAAAATTAGGAATTTAAGCTTAGACGCGTTAAAAATTTTTGCCTGTTTCGGCGTTGTCATACTTCATACCCTTGATAAAAATTCTGGACCGGCGGCTCAGGTTTTATATTATTTAGGCACAGTTTCAATTCCGTTGTTTTTTATGGTGAACGGAGCTCTGTTGTTAAACCGTGATAAGATTACTGTTAAATATTGTCTGTTAAAAATAGTCAGAATAGTTTTAATAACACTGTTTTGGAGCACGTTACTGTTTTTTGTCCATGCAATAATAAACCGTGATTTTTCCGAATGGTATATTGATATATTCGGCTGCTTTATTCAGAAAGGTTATTTCAATATTTTCTGGTTCTTCGGCTCATTAATAATCATTTATTTGTTTCTTCCAGTTATACACCGCATTTATAAGTCACGAACTTTATCGGTAATATTGTTGCTGGCATTACTTGTTTCATCTATTACAATCTATGAAATTTCTGTTTTCCGTTGCTGTAATGGTAAAGATATGCTTGCGCAGCACGTAATTCAGACGTTCAGGCTTTGGACGCATTTAACGTATTTTGTCGGCGGAGCTTTTTTATACAGAATAAGAAAAAGTTTTTCAGACTTTTCTACTTGCATAGTGCTGCCGATTTTGTGCATTTTGCTGTTCGCTTTAACGGCATATTGCTTCTATATGGGAACTTGCGTCCTGTCAACGGGCTATGCGGAATATATGTATGATTCGCCTGTGGTTATTTTAATTGCGGCGTTCGTTTTTGTAGCATTCAATAGTTTTAAATTCAATAGTAACGCGTTAGCGGTTATAAGTAAAGCTACAATGGGGGTATATATACTTCATTATAACTTTATTTATCCGGTACTTAAATATTTTTCGTCGGGAACTTTAGCTTACAATTTTTTAGTTCCTGTTATGGTTTTTATGATTGCAATGCTCATATCAGTAATCGTAAACCAAACCAAGTTCGCTAAAAAAGTTATTGCACTTTGAAGCTTGTTTAGAATTTAATATGAATTAAGGAGGATTGTTAAATTGAATATACGCATTAAAAGTGCTGTTGCAGTTTTGTTTTCTTTCTTATTTGTTCTGATTTTTGCGTTGTCAGCCTGTAGCGATAAAGAGGAGGACTACGCCTATACTTTTAACGGTAATTCAAATTATAATTACATGGTCAATTCGATTAACCACCGAGGATTTTATACCGCACCGGAAAATACTCTTGCGGCATATCGTGAATCAGCAATCAATGGGTTTACTATGGTTGAATGTGATGTTTCATTTACGAAAGACGGTTGTCCTGTTCTTTTGCACGATGATACGGTTGACAGAACTTCAAACGGCACAGGAAAAATAGAAGATTTAACGTTTGAAGAAGTCCGAGCCTTTGATTTCGGAAGCTGGAAATCTGAAAAGTACCAAGGCGAACAAATACCGTCGTTTGAAGAATTTGTGGCACTCTGCCGCAATCTTTCGTTACATCCGTATATAGAAATAAAATTTAAGATTTCGTCAGAACAAGTAAAAACGTTAATTAGAACGGTTGCAAAATACGGAATGCTTGATAACGTTACGTGGATATCTTCAAGCAAAAAATGCCTGCGCAGCGTGGTTGAAGTTGACGGTAATGCGCGAATGGGTTTAGTGGTCAACGTCGTAACGCAGGAAAAAATTAACGAGTTACTTGAATTAGCCGAAGAAAAAGAGAATGTGTTTTTAAATTGCAATTATGAGTACGTCAATTCTGACGCGATAGCCTTATGTGTTGAGTACCGTATTCCGCTTGAAGTTTGGACGGTTGACAATGAAGAAACCATATTAAATCTTGACCCTTATATAAGCGGTGTGACGAGTGATAGACTTGTAGCTGGCAAAGTTCTTTATGACTATGCGCTTCAACGTCGTTAAAATAGCTTAAAATCGGGAGAAAATATGAAATACGATTATTTGGTGGTCGGGGCAGGTCTATACGGTGCAGTTTTTGCGCATCAAGCGAAAAAATGCGGTAAAAAAGTTTTAGTTATAGAAAAGCGTCCCAACATTGCGGGGAACGTTTATACCGAGGAAATCGAAGGCATTAACGTTCATAAGTACGGCGCACACATCTTTCATACGAACGACAAAAGCGTATGGGATTACGTAACTCAATTTGCAGAATTTAACCGTTTCACAAATTCTCCGGTTGCAAATTATCACGGGGAACTGTATTCCCTCCCGTTTAATATGTATACGTTTAATAAAATGTGGGGAGTAGTAACTCCTGAGGAAGCGGAGGCGGAAATAAGAAAGCAAAAAGAAAAAGCAGGAATTACAGACCCGAAAAATCTTGAAGAGCAGGCAATTTCTCTTGTAGGTAAAGACATCTATGAAAAGCTTATAAAAGGTTATACCGAAAAACAGTGGGGGCGCCCCTGCACGGAACTGCCGTCATTCATAATTAAAAGGCTGCCCGTACGATTTACCTTTGACAATAATTATTTCAATGCTCTGTATCAGGGTATTCCGATCGGCGGTTATACTAAAATGGTTGAAAAAATGCTTGACGGCATTGAAGTCAGGTTGAACACCGATTATCTTGCAAATAAATCGGAATACGATAAATCGGCAAAGAAAGTGGTATATACAGGACCAATAGACGCTTACTTTGAATTTAAACTGGGTACGCTTGAGTACCGTTCAGTTCGGTTTGAAACCGAAGTTTTGGATAAGCCGAATTTTCAGGGGAATGCCGCAGTTAATTATACCGACAGGGAAACGCCGTGGACAAGAATAATCGAACATAAGTGGTTTGAGTTCGGAACCCAACCTAAAACCGTAATCAGCAGAGAATTCAGCTCGGAATGGAAACGCGGCGACGAACCTTATTACCCTGTAAACGACGAAAAGAACGGTGAACTTTATCGTGAATATAAAAACCTTGCTGAAAACGAAAAAAATATTATTTTCGGCGGTCGCTTGGGCGAATATAAGTATTACGATATGGACGCGGTTATCGCTTCCGCATTGGATATGTGCAATAGAGAATTAGGTTAATTAATGAGTACGGATTAAAGAATTAAAATTTAATCTTTAATTTTGATTTAAAGTAACCTGCCCTGATACAAATAACTAAAACCAAGTAT
>CAMWNA010000035.1 GCA_947175515.1 uncultured Clostridia bacterium
CTTAAAAAGCGCGCCGCCGCAATTACATGATTTAAAGATATTTAATTATTTTTGCGGGATTGCCCGCTATTACCACGTTTGACGGAAATGATTTTGTAACGACCGAGCCGCTGCCGACCACTACGTTATCGCCGAGGGCCACCCCTCCGTTTATAACTGCGTGACCGCCTATCCAGCAGTCGTTGCCTATGGTTATAGGCTTGCCGTATTCAAGCAGTGATACGCGCGTTTGCCTGTCCAACGGGTGGCAGGCTGTATATATGCCCACCTGCGGACCGATAAGACAGTTATCGCCAATTTTTACTTTGCATACGTCTAGTATGCACACGCCAAAGTTGCAGTAGAAATTTTCGCCGACTTCTATGTTAGTACCGTAGTCGCAATAAAAGCCTTGGGTTAAGTCAATATTTTCACCCGTCTTTCCTAAAAGCCGTTTGGCAATTCGTATACGCTTTTTAGAGTTAAGCTTGCCGTTATTCAGCTTTGTGCAAAGCCGCTTGGCGCGTTTACGCGCCGACAGTAATTCTTCGTCGCTTGAATCGTACAGCTCGCCGTCAAGCATTTTTTGTTTTTCGGTTTTAATCATAAAATAGCTTCTATGAAGTCCTCCGCGTTGAAGGCTTCCAAATCGTCAAGCTTTTCGCCGGTGCCGACGAATGCGACGGGAATTTGGAGTTCACTGCAAAGCGAAATAACGAAGCCGCCCTTTGCAGAGCTGTCAAGCTTGGTTAAGACTATGCCGTCAAGCTCTACAGCCTCGTCAAAGACTTCGGCTTGGTTTATAGCGTTTCCACCCGTGGTTGCGTCCAGTATTAAAAGCTTGTAGAAGTTGGCTTCGGGGCATTCGCGTTCAACAACGCGCGACATTTTTTTCAGCTCCTCCATTAAGTGGGCTTTTACGTGAAGCCTGCCTGCAGTGTCTATAATCACTACGTCGGTACCCTTGGCTTTGGCGGAGGTAAGCGCGTCAAAAACTACGGCGGAAGGGTCGCTGCCTTCCTCGTGCTTGACTATCCTTACCTTTGCGCGTTCCGCCCAGACGGTTAACTGGTCAGCCGCAGCCGCGCGGAAGGTATCCGCCGCCGCAACGGTGACGGACTTTTTCTTGGATAAAAAGTAATTTGCAAGCTTGCCGACCGTGGTGGTTTTGCCGACGCCGTTTACGCCGACGAGCATTATAACCGCAGGGTATTTTATTTCGATTTCTTCGGCTTCGGTCAGTTTTTCTTCCAAGACGTCCTTTAAAAGATTCGTGACGAACTCCTTATCCTTAAGCCTGTCCTTTTTGGCTTCGCTGCGGATTTCGTCAACAACCTCCTCCGCAGTAGAAACGGAAATGTCGGAGCTGATTAGAATTTCTTCAAGCTCGTCGTAAAACTCGCTGCCGATTTTGTCCTTTGCAAAAAGCTTTGTGAGCGCGCCAGAAAGCCCGTCCCTCGTCTTTTTTAATGCGTTTTTGATTTTAGAAAATATACCCATAAATACTCCGTAAGAAGTGAGATTCTTCGCTAAGGCTCAGAATGACATATAAATTATTAACGAATTGAGCAAAAGCAAGGAGCGATGCCCCTAAAACTTACGAAATTTCCCGTGCGCAAAACTGCACGGAAAATTTGTGAACGAATTTACATTATCGTATCGCCGCCGAGACGGGATTCTACTTCGGAAAGCTTGACGGAAACTATTTTCGAAACGCCTTTTTCTTCCATAGTTACGCCGAAAAGGATATCCGCGTTTTCCATAGTGGGCTTTCTGTGCGTAATTACTATAAACTGCGTACTGGTTGCGAACTTCTTTAAATACTTTGCATATCTTGCAACGTTTGCCTCGTCAAGCGCGGCTTCGATTTCGTCGAGTACGCAGAAAGGCATGGGGCGCATGCCTATAATCGCAAACAGAATTGCGATTGCGGTAAGCGCGCGTTCGCCGCCTGAAAGAAGAGAAATTTTAGCAAGCTTTTTGCCGGGGGGGCAGGCGATAATTTCTACGCCGGCATTCAAGGGGTCGTCGCAGTCGGTATAATCGAGCTGAAGCTCCGCCCTGCCGCCGCCGAACAGTTCCTTGAAGGTGTGTTTGAAGTTTTCGTTAATGGTCTTGAAGCCCTCGTCGAAAATTTTAAGCATTTCGGCGCGTATATCGTCAAGCGCGGTGGTTAAATCGGAAATGGCTTTTTCCAAGTCCTCTTTTTCCGCGGTCATTTTTTCAAAACGGGCTGAAAGCTCGTCATACTCCTCAACCGCATTGTGGTTGACGGGGCCGAGCATCGTAATCTGCCGCTTTAAGCTTGCAATGGTGTTGTTGGAATTCGAGGGGTCGTAGCCTTCTTCCTTGTATTTTAAGCAGCCTTCGTAGTCCTCGCCGTATTCTTCGGAAATGCGCTGTTGGAGATACTCCAGATCGCTGTCGATTTTTTGCAGGGCGAGCGCGAGCGAACTTTGCTTTTTTGTAAGCTCTTCCTTTTCCTTATAGATGTTAAGGCGGTCGGAATCGTACTGCATCATTCGTCTGTTCAGCTCTTCCTTCTTTGCGTGGTTTTCGGCAACCTGTCGGTTCAAATCCTCAACTACCGCCTGTTCTTCCTTGGAAAGCGCGGCTTGCTGAGCCTGACGGGTGAAGGACTGCATTTCCTCTTCTATCTTGGGTATGCTTGCCTTGGTCTGTTCAAGTCTGCCTGAAAGGTCCGCCCTTTCGCCGTTTAATCTTTCGATATTGTCCGCGCCAGATTTAACCGCCGTTTCAAGCGAGGCGATTTCAACCAGAATAGCGTTAAGGCTTTCGGTCTTTTCGTTGCGCTCGGCGGTGAGTTTATCGTATTCAGCGCTCATATCGTCGATTGCGGAGGAAGATTTTTCGGACTGTGCGGAAAGGTCGCTTGCACCCTTGGATACGCCCGAATATTCGCTGTTAAGTCCCGAAAGCCTGTCTTCAAGGGCTTTTAAGGACTGACCGTATGCAGTGTACTCGCTTTCAGCCGAGGTTACGCTCTGTAAAAGCTGGGACTGTTTTTCGGTTAAAGTGGCAAGCTCCAACCTTGCGTCCTGCAAGCGGTTGATTAACGCCTGCTGTTCGCTATAAGCGATTTTCTTGTTTTCGTCAAGCTCGGCACGCTTGGTGTCGGCGCGTGCGAGCATTGATTTCTTAGCGTCTATGCCTTCTTCGATTTCCTTTATCCTGCGTTCGTTTGCAAGCAGGTTGCCGGCAATTTCACGCTTTGAACCGCCCGTCATCGAACCGGAAGTTGCGATAACGTCGCCGTCGAGCGTTACGATTTTAAAAGCGCGAGGATAGCGGCGCGCTATCTGCGTTGCGTTTTCTATATTGTCGCAGATAAGGGTATTGCCGAGCAGGTTATGTATTACGTTTTCAAACTTTTTATCGAACTTTACTAGGTTAATTGCAAAGCCGAGCGCGCCCTTATCCTTAACTGCGGACTTTATCTGGTCGTTTTCAAGGCGGGGACGCAGAGCCTCCACGGGCAGGAACGTTACCTGACCCGAGCGCGTGCGCTTTAAGTACTCGATTAAGAATTTCGCGTCGTCGCGCGATTTTGTTATGACGTTCTGCATAGCTCCGCCGAACGCAGTTTCTATTGCAACTTCGTATTCCTTGCCGCAGCTGACGACGTCCGCGATAAGACCTTCGATTTTGCCCGAAAGCTCGGAGTTGTTCTTTGCGTCGGAGAGAAGTTTTTTGACCGAATAAACGTAGCCTTCGAACCTGTCGCGGAGAGCGCGGTAGGTGGTTAAGCTTTCGTTAAGGCTGCCGATTGAAGCCTGTGCGTCGTAGACCTGTCTTATTAAAACCTGTATTTTTTCGTCGATTTCGCGCGTCTTGGCTTCAGCTTCTTCCAAAAGGGAATTTTCGTTACCCAAAAGCTCGGTAAGGGTTTTTCCGCGCTCCATACTGCCGTCGTACTCGCTTCTCAGTCCGTCGCGGCGGGCGCGTATCTTTTCCATATCCTCTTTGATTTCTGAAAGACGCTCCTTCAACAGCTCCTTCTGGGCGGAAAGCGAGCCCATATTCTGGCGCATTTCGGAAAGGTCCTTGAAGGTGTCCATAACCTTCTTTCTGTGTTCGCCGGTCATATATTCGTAGTCGGCGATTTTCTTGGAAAGCTCGTCGATTTCGGCGCGTGCCGCGTCCGTAGAAGTGCGCAAAGCTTCAAGGCGCTGATTGTTCTTTTCGGAATACATTTCCACGCGGCGGATTTCACGGTCGATATCGTCGATACGCTTTGTGGAGAACGCTATATCCTCCTGTGCGGCGGCAAGCTTGTCCTTGACCGAGCGCGCCTTTTCGCTGAAAAGCTTTGCGTCGCCGCTCTTGTTGGCGATACCGACTTCATAGCGGCGCAATCTTTCGTTCAAGTCCATAAGCTCCGCGTCTGCGGCGGCGACCTCATCGCGGCGGTTCTGATACTCGCTTAAAAGCTTGTCTGAAATTGCCGTGACCTCGTCAATGCGCGAGTTGATTTTTTCGGCCTGTTCGTTTAAAGCCGCCCTTTCGCTTGCAGCGCTGTCGTGGCGGTTTATGTACAAGTTCATTTCGTGGTGGCGAAGCTGGGTGTACAGCTCGCGGTACTTCAAAGCGTTTTCGGACGCCTTTTTCAAAGGCCCTATCTGCCTTTCTACTTCCTGCATACGCTGTGAGAAAACGAAAAGGTTATCCTTCGAGGCGTTGAGTTTTCTTTCGGCATCGGCTTTCCTGTCCTTGAAAACGACTATGCCCGTCGCTTCCTCGAAAATGGAACGCCTGTCCTCAGGCTTGGCGTTCATAATCTGCTCGATTCTGCCCTGACCAATAATCGAATAGCCTTCCTTGGCGGCGCCGGCGCCGTGCAAGAGACCTGTTAAAACTTTCATACGCGAGGGCTGACCGTTCAATAAATATTCGCTGGTTCCGTCACGGTAAAGTCTTCTCGTCATTTCGACTTCGTCGCATTCGATATCAAACATACGCTGCGAGTTGTCGAATGAGAGAGTAACTTCGCAGAAAGACATCTGACGGCGCGCTTCCGTGCCGCCGAAAATAACGTCGAGCATCTGCGAGCCGCGCATCATTTTTGCCGACTGTTCGCCGAGAACCCAACGGATAGCGTCGGCAACGTTGGACTTGCCGCAGCCGTTAGGTCCTACTATACAGGTTACGCCCTCGCCGAGCTGAATTGTGGTTTTGTCTGCAAAGGACTTAAAACCTACTAACTGAATTTGTTTGAAAGTTAACATAAACTACCTATTATACTTGTTCCGTGCAAACCTCATTCCTGCGGTTTGTGCGCGATTGCTTTTGTTTTGTTGATGTATTCCAAGGCGAATTTCGCCGCAAGCTGTTCGGCGGTTTTCGAATTATCCGCGCGGCCTTCGAACGTGCGTCCGAATACTGTTACTTTGACTAAAAACTCGTGATATTGCGGAGTGCCGATATCCTCGCGGAAATATTCGGGGCAAGGCAATCCTTCGCCCTGCAAAACTTCCTGTAGTCTGCCTTTATAGTTTTCGGCTTTGCCTGTAACGGAAAAGTCGAGAGTGTTTAAAACGAATTGCTTTGCCGCGGACATTCCGCCGTCAAGATAGATTGCCGCAATCACCGCCTCGTATGCGGAAGGTACGGCTTTTTTATTGTTTACGTCGTTTTTGCCACGGATAAGAAGCTTGTCAAGTCCCAGCTTTAATGACACGGGAGCAAGCGCGCTGTCCGCGACCAGCGCTTTTCTTCTGTCGGTCAGCGCGCCTTCGCTGCCGCCTTCCGAAAAGAGCTTTTCGGAGACTATAAATTCCAGAACGGCGTCCCCGAAAAATTCAAGCTGCTGATTGTTTTCGTCCGCAGCCGAAGATAAAGTCAAGGCGCGTTTTAAAAGGTCCTTATCCTTAAACGTATAACCCAAAGCTTTTTCGGCTTCACTCACCGTCATTTAAATTCTCCGCAAAGAAGTTCAGATCGACTTCCTTTAAATTTTCTTCCACGGAAGCTATAAGTCCACCGCGGTGAATTTTTGCGGCGTTTGCGATTGCGTTGGTTATAGTTACGGGCTTGGACGAACCGTGGCTTTTAACGACGGGTTTTTTTAGTCCGAGCAAAAGCGCGCCGCCGACCTTTTCAAAATCAAGCTGTGCGCGCATACGCTTCAAGGCCTTGCGCATAAAAAGGTAGCCTATTTTGGATTTTAGGGAGGAGGAAATTTCCTTCTTCAAAACACCTAAAACAAGCTTGCCGCAGCCTTCCATAGATTTAAGCGCAACGTTGCCGGAAAATCCGTCCGATACGACCACGTCAACGTCGCCGAGCATAATATCTCTGCCTTCGACGTTTCCGATAAAATCTATGCCTTGTAAATCCTTTAAATATTTGTAAGTTTCCTGTCTTAGCGGGTCGCCCTTGTGTTCTTCCGTGCCGTTATTTAAAAGTCCTATTTTGGGTGCTTTGATATTGAAGCCCGCCTTTGCGTACGCCGCGCCCAACAGCGCGAACTGACAGAGCATTGCAGGCTTACATTCGGCGTTTGCGCCGCAGTCGACAAGGAGGGTCGAGCCGCCGCGCGAATTTGGAATTGCAGGGCAGAGCGCAGGGCGCTTTACTCCCCTTATTCTTCCGAGTATTAACTGACCGCCTACGATGGTCGCGCCGGTGGAGCCTGCCGTTACCAACGCGCAAATATCTTCCTGCTTTTTCAAAAGCCAGAAAGCCGCCATAAGCGACGACTGTCTGCGTTTGACCGCTTCCGTGGGAATATCGTTCATACCTATGACGTCGGGGCAGTCCAGAATTTCAATGCGCGAGGCATCGTATTTATACTTTGAAAGCTCGGCTTGAATTTCCTGCCGTCTGCCTGCAAGAATGATATAAAGCTCTTTATCAACAACCAACGCGTCGACCGCGCCTTTGACGGGAGCGAAAGGGGCGTTGTCGCCGCCCATTGCGTCTACTATTATTTTTAACATTTAAACTCCCTGCTTCCGCTTACTGTACACAGGCGGAAAAACAACCAAATAACATTATAACACAAGAAGTTTAAAAACACAATTGTTTGAAATTGCGAAAGAGGTTTTTTTTGAAGTTACGCAGTTTAGGGAATTTCGTCCCCTTCAAATTCTTCTTCGCCGTTTTTCTGTAATTCGGGATTTAACACCACTCTTTTAACGGGGGAATATTTATCTTTGCGAAAGAGCGTGGTTTTGGTTATTCCGTTGCGCGTGACCGTTAAATAACCCTCGCTTAAAATTCCGTCTTTTCCTGTTTTTAACTGCGTTTCGTCGTCGGTAATTTCCTCGGGCGCGGGAATACTTCCCGTCACCGTAGACGACAGGGAATATTTTGCGCCGTCGCCGCGGCCGTACAAATCGAACGCGACGAAGTTTTTGCCTGTACGGGCGCGGATATACACAGTGTAGCCCGTAACGTTTTTGAACTTCAAATCAAAATAAGTTCCGCTTACCATAGCGTCGCACGAGGGCGGAACGTAGCTTACGGAAAGCGAATGAGGGTGATATTCGTTAATTTTCAGTCCGCCTGAAATTGCCGCGTTAAACAGCGTGGTGCTTACCTGACACACTCCGCCGCCGACGCCTTCGACAAACTCTCCCTTTTCAATAATTTTCGCTGTTCTAAAGCCGCGCGCCTCCGTTCTTTCCCCGACTGTTGCGTTAAATGAAAAGCTTTCGCCGTTATTTAATACAGTGCCGTTTATCTTATCGGCGGCAAGGCGGATATTGTGCGAACGGCTTTCGTTGCCGCCGTCGAAATAGGTTGTGAAGCTGCTTAATTTTTTGGTGTCCTCCAAAACGGATTTCATATCAGTCTTGCGCTTTATCGGCAAGGTTTTAACCGTCACCCTTTCAAAGCCGCCTTCAAGCGAAGCTTTTATATCGGTCAAAAGCTTTGCCCTGTCCGCGCGGACGCCGTCGCTGCCGCCTACGTAGGTAAACGGCGTTCCGTAATTATTGAAAATTGCGTAAGGTTCGGTTACTGGCGAGCTTTCGTCCTCGCAGATTGCGGAAGCAATATCGTTGACGCCGTTTAAGTAGTAAGTGACATGCGCGGAGTATCTGCCGTGCTTTTTTACGGTTTTAATTAATTTTTGCAAGTCGTCCTTATAGGCTATTTCAGGATACGTGAAAACGTAATTTTTCTTTGCGCCGACTATGGTAAGGTTTTTTTGCTTTATGTCTTTTTCAATGCTTTCCCTGACGAGCGCGACGGCCTGAGCCTGAGTTTTTCCACCCACCTCCACGCCGTTTACAATTATATCCGAGGGTAACTTTTTTGCAAAGCCGCAGAATATAAAGATAACGCCTGCAACGAGTGCAGGCATGAAAATAAGCAGATTAAGTTTTTCCGAAAAAAATTTTTTCAAGTTAAAAGTTTATCAGCAAGGATTTTATCCGCAAAGAACGCGGGTGTGCCGATTTTTCTGTTACCGCCCTTAAAGTGCGTATCGGAACCGCCCGTGACGAGCAGGGAATTTTGCCTTGCAATCTCCTTAAAGTATGCCGTCTTTACAGCAGTATGTGCAGAGTACTCCGCTTCTATGCCGTCAAGTCCGCAAGCCTTAAGCTCTTTTATTAAAGATAATAGTTCCTTATCTTCCATTTCTATCCTTGCAGGGTGCGCAAGCGAAGATATACCGCCGCTCAGCTTTATGACCTCTACCGCCTTCTCTGGGGAAGGTCTGCCGATTTCGGAATACGCGCATTTGCCCGCGGAAAGATATTCGGAATAGAAATTGAACGGCGTTTTTGCGTAGCCCTTTTTCGTTGCCGCGCGTGCAATGAACATCGAGTGGACGGGCGACTTATTGCACTTGCGTTCATTCAACACCTCGTCCATAGTTATGAATACGCCGTTTTTGTTGAGCTTGCAAATTATATCCTCCGCACGCTTAACGGAGCCTTTGAAAAGCTCTTCCGTAAAGTCTTTGAATACGGAGGCATGCAAGTTGAGATTGTACCCGAGAGTATGGAGCTTAACTCCGTTTTTATATGCGGAAACTTCAATTCCGTTCACGAATTTAACGCCGTATTCTTCCGCGGCTTTGCTTGCCTCTTCCGCACCGAGCGCGGTGTCGTGGTCGGTCACGGATATAAGCTCAACCCCGTTCGATTTTGCCGTGCGCATAACTTCCGCAGGCGATAAAAGCCCGTCGGAAAAGTAGGTGTGAACGTGTAAATCGGCTCTTATCAAAATTTGAACTTACCTCCGTCTACGCGGATTTTATTTACTTCCTTTCCGTAAAGAACGCGCTCTGCGTGCGTGCAGGTTAAAAGGGTCTGAAGTCCGCCGGTGCGGTTAACAAGCTTTTTACGGCGCGGTAGGTCCAGCTCGCTCATAACGTCGTCCAGAATGAGTACGGGATATTCGCCCGAGGTCTTTTTGAAAATTTCCACCTCGGCAAGCTTTATCGAAAGCGCGGCGGTGCGCGTCTGCCCCTGCGAGGCGTAAGTTTTAGCGTCGACGCCGTCGATAAAAATATCCAGATCGTCGCGGTGCGGACCGGAGCCGGTGAAGCCCAAGCGGATATCCCTTTCGTAGTTTGCCGAAAGCTCGGCAAAAAGCTTTTCGGAAAGCTCCTTCTCGTCGCCCTTGTACTTCTTTTCGGGGGAAATTTTCAAGCTTTCTGCGCCGTCGGTTAAAAAAGCGTGAATTTCCTCCGCAACGGGTGAAAGCATTGCGGCGAACTCCGTGCGTTTGGAAGCGATTATAGCGGCGTATTTACAAAGCTGTTCGTCCCAAACGGGCAGGGTTTCGTACACAAGCGACAAATCCCTGTTTTTTAAAAGGTTATTGCGCTGTTCCAGAATTTTATTGTAGCGCAACAGCGCTATATAGTAAGGCTTAGATAGCTGGGATATTGAAATATTTAAAAACCTTCGCCGCTCGTCCGGACCGTCCTGAATGAGTCTTAATTCGTGCGGAGAGAAAAACACGCTGAAAATATTGCCGAGTATATCCGCGTTGCGCGTAATCTTATTGCCGTTCAGCTTTACCTCGCGCGAGTTTTCGAATATTTTTGCGGATATTTCAAGTTCGCCGTAAGCGCCCTCGCAGATTGCGGAAATTTCGGCAAAGTCGGCGCCGTGACGGATGAGCTGTTTATCCCTTCTGCACCGCGGCGAAGTGCCCGTGCAAAGGTAAAAAACGGCTTCCGCGCAGTTCGTTTTGCCCTGTGCGTTTCTGCCGAAAATAACGTTGAGACCTTCGGTGAAGTCAACGCTTTGGTTTTCGTAATTTCTGAAATTTTTTAATTTTAAATTTTTTATCCGCATTTATCTTTAAAAA
This sequence comes from uncultured Clostridia bacterium, assembly GCA_947175515.1. Lineage (GTDB taxonomy): Bacteria > Bacillota > Clostridia > Christensenellales > Borkfalkiaceae > Coproplasma. The sequence continues at coordinate 10,273 of CAMWNA010000035.1, forward strand.
CACTTTATTTTAACGAGGTTTTGTATTATAATTGTGTAAAGCGTTTCATTTGACCGCTTTTGACTATTATAGCAAAAATTTTGAAAAATTCAAAGGATTATCGGCTACGATTATGGCAGAAAACGGGAATTTTGACTTTTTATATAACCCCATAAAGGAAAAGATGCGCGAGCTTGTTTCGCACATCAATTATACCACTTATCTTGAAAAGTTAGTGCCCGTTGAAATCGACGGAAGATATATCGTTCTGGAAACGCCGACGGAAAGCTTTGCAAAGCATATCACTGGTACGCTTGCCGAAAAGATGCGTGAAGCAATCATTAAAGCCGACGTGGGTTTGACGGATTTCCGCTTAAAGGTTGAGGGAAGCGACGGGTTTGCATATAACGCGCCAGACGACGGCGGATATACTCCCCCTGCCAACGTTGACCCGAAATTCACGTTTGACAGCTTCGTCGTGGGCAAGAACAACGAATTCGTGCATGCGGCGGCGCTATCCGTTGCAAACGACCCTGCAGGAACCTACAACCCCCTATTCATTTACGGCGGCACGGGCTTGGGAAAGACGCATTTGATTCAGGCGATCGCCAACAAAATTATCAAAGAAAAGCCCAGCCTTAAAGTAATTTACGTCACGTGCGAGCAGTTCGTGAACGAGATTATAGACAATATGTTCACAAGCCGCGGACCCGACGCGCGCGACAGAGGAAACAAGTTAAGACAGCACTACCGCAATGCGGACGTACTGATTATAGACGACATTCAGTTCATAGAACACAAGAAAGCCGTGCAGGAAGAATTCTTCCACACGTTTAACGAGCTGGTTTCTAAGGGCAAGCAGATTGTAATTTCCTCCGACCACCCCCCGAAGGAGCTTACCGCGCTGGAAGAAAGGCTGCGGACAAGGTTTTCAGGCGGACTCCTTTTCGATATTCAGCCGCCCAGCTACGAAACGAAGATTGCCATTTTAAAGCGCAAGGCTTTTGAGAAAAAGTGTCTCGTCCCGGACGAAGTACTTTCATTCCTTGCGCAGGATTCGGGCGACGACGTGAGGACGCTTGAAGGAAGGCTGACTAAGGTTATATTTGCCTCCAAACTGCACGAAGTGCCTATTACCGTTGAGCTTGCAAAGAGCGCGCTGAACGAAGCGGTTTCAGAAGGGAAAGAAGAAATAACGTCCGAAAGCGTTATTTCTGCAGTGACAGGCTTTTATCGTATAAACAAGTCCGACATTATAGGCAAGAGCAAGAAAAAGGAAATTGTTATACCCAGACAGATTTGCTGTTATTTAATGTGCGAGCTTTTATCACTCCCCCTCATTTCAATAGGCAAGGAGCTTGGCGGAAGAGACCACACGACTATATTGTATTCGCGTGATAAGATTGACGAGATGTGCCGCGTTAACGACAAGATTGCAAAGGACGTTGACGATATAAAAAACATTATTCTGAAAAAATAGGTAATTGCCCGATATATATTCGGGCAAAATTTTTATGGTTACGAAAACTTTTTGCGAGGGAAAATTCGATATTTGCGTTATAGGCGCCGGACACGCAGGCTGCGAGGCTGCGCTTGTTTCCGCACGCTTAGGCTTAAAGACCTGTATGCTGACGCTTAATTTAGACAGCATAGCTTTTATGGCGTGCAATCCCTCAATAGGCGGAACGGCTAAGGGTCACCTCGTGCGCGAGATTGACGCGCTTGGCGGCGAAATGGGCGTGAACGCCGACAAGACCGCGATACAGATGCGTATGCTTAACGAGGGCAAGGGCGAAGCCGTGCAATCCTTACGCTGCCAGTGCGACAAGAACGCTTACCACCGCGAAATGAAGAGCACGCTTGAAAACACGGAAAATTTACGCATTATTCAAGGCGAAGCGGCTGAAATCATTACCGACGGGAAAAGAGCGTGTGGCGTGCTAACTACCTACGGCGGAAAGATTGAAGCGAAAGCCGTAATTATAGCCACGGGCGTATATTTAAACGCCGAAATAGTTACGGGCGAGTTAAGGCAAAAGAGCGGACCGAGCGGCTTCGCACCGGCGACGGCGCTTACCGAAAACTTGATTAAGCTGGGCTTTAACGTAAGGCGGTTTAAAACGGGCACCCCCGCAAGACTTGACGGGCGTACGGTTGATTTTAAAAAGTGCGTTATGCAAGAGGGCGAAAGCGGCGTTCCGGCTTTTTCATTCCTCTCCGCCTGTGCGCCGGAAAACAAAGCGGTGTGCCATTTAACGTACACCAACAAAGAAACGCACGGGGTTATTTTAAACAACCTTGACCGCTCGCCTTTATATAACGGCGACATTAAGTCTGCCGGACCGAGATACTGCCCTTCAATCGAAACCAAGGTCGTAAGATTTTCCGACAAGGAACGGCACCAGATTTTCCTTGAACCCGAGGGATTGGACACGAACGAAATTTACGTGCAGGGAATGTCCTCCTCTATGCCGCACGATATTCAGATAGATATGTACCGTTCTATAGAAGGGCTTGAAAACTGCGACATTATGCGCTACGCTTACGCGATTGAATACGACTGCATAGACACGCTGGACGTATACCCCACCTTGGAATTTAAAAAGGTTGAAGGCATTTACACCGCAGGGCAGATAAACGGAACCTCCGGCTACGAAGAAGCGGCGGCGCAGGGGCTTATGGCAGGCATTAACGCGGCGTATAAAATTATGAAAAAGCCGCCCTTTGTTTTGGGCAGGAACGAAGCGTACATCGGCGTGCTTATAGACGATTTAACGACAAAGGGCACTGAAGAGCCGTACAGAATGATGACTTCGCGTGCGGAATACAGAATCGCACTGCGGCAGGACAATGCAGATTTCAGACTGACGCCTAAAATTGCTTCCACTCCCCTTTATACCGAAAAAAGGCGGCAGGCGTTTGAAAGGCGCAAAGCGGAATTCGATTTGGCAATAAGCACCCTGAACGAGCGTGCCGAACGCGCGGAGGTTGAAGCTTTTTCAAGTCAAAACCGGATTGCGGGCGCTACGGCAAGGACGTATGCAGACCTTATAAGGCGCGGCGCGAAAATAACAGACGTGTGCGGTCATTTTAAAATTCTTGAAAAAGTTTCCGACGAAATTTTGAAATCCGCCGAAGCGGAAATCAAGTACGAGGGTTACTTAAAAAAGAACGCGCAACAGATTGAAAAAGCCGCTAAGCTTGAAGAAAAGCGTTTGCCCGACGATATAGACTACGACGAAATTAAGGGTTTGAGAATTGAGGCGCGTGAACAACTGAAACGCGTGCGTCCCCTCACCTTGGGGCAGGCAGGACGAATTTACGGCGTGAACCCTGCCGACGTAACCGTTTTGATTGTTTGGCTTGCAACGAGGAAATAATTCTTAAAAGTTACCGTTTATCAGATTCGGAACGACGTATACAAACAAAACACGCGCGGCGCTTAAAAACTTTAAGCGCCGCGCGTGTTTTGTTTTATTAATTCTTTTTATCTGCAAACGAACCGAAAACGTCGGCTGAGGTTTGAGAATGTGATTTGATAAGCTCGAAATAAGGGTCGTCGGAAAAATCGCGTTCCTTTTCATATTCGCCGCCCAAAGCTTCTATAGCGAATTTAAGCTCGCGGTATTCGACGAAGCTTATACCCTCCTCGTCGATTTTTTCAAGCAGATACCCAAGCGCGCGCTCGTCGCCGTATGCGGCAAGATAGCTTGCGTGCATGGGTAGATTTTCGGGGTCGGTACGGAATTCCTTTAAAAGAATTTCAAAAATTTCGTCCGAGCGAACTACCGTGCGCGACAGAATTTCCAGCATATACTCGCGCTCGATACCCTCTTTATAGTTTTTAACGGCTTCGTCAGTTACTAAATCGGCCTTTTCTTTGATAAAATCTACGCATGCGTCCTTTAAATCCGCACTGCTATCCGCGGAGGTTAAAAGCCGCATATATTTTTTTATCGCCCTGTCGTCCGCACCGATTAAGTTCATTGCGTAAGAGCGTTCGTTTTCACTGCCGTCCAAAAGGGGCAGTAAAAGCGCCGCCGTATTGCGGCTTTCTATTGCGGAGCATAAAAATTCGGAAACGGGAACGTCCTTTTTTAAGTGGGTCGTAAGCGCGGTAATAAGCTCCGCGTCCGTCATTTTGGCATAAAAGCCGTTTGGCGTGTCGCCGACGGATTTTATAAACGTATCGCCGAACTGTTTATATAGCTTGGGGATTATATCTTCCCACTCGCTTTCCTTAAACTTCCCTGCGTTTTTTGAAACGTATTCGGAAAGCTTTTCGTCAAACATGCCGTCAAAGTCGTAAAGTTTCATAAATTTTCACCTATAATGCGGTTGAGTTTTTCTTCGGTGGTATCGAAAAAGGTACAAAGGTTTTCGCGCGTAACGCCCAGACCGGTTTCGGTTATTCCCGATTTTAAATAGATCGCAGCGGCAAGCGCGTCCGCGTCCGCGGCAAAAGAAAGTCTTTGCTTTTCTTCCAGCTCGTTATAAAGTCTTTCGCAGGCTAAAGCAAACTCTTCGCCGTAGCTGTCTTCTATGATGGAAAAATGCGCCACCAGCCGCGCGTACGCTGAAATAAAGCCGCGTTTTCTGCTTCTGCCGAGCTGCAGCGCGCGGAAGCTTACGCGCTTGTAGATATTGCATATCACGACGCCGAAAGAATTATCTTCGTTGCGTTCGCCCAACAGTGTTAAAATATGCACTTTGAGTGCGTCGGACACGAATGCGTTTAATAATACGTCGCACAAAATCCCGTCCAGCCCTGCTTTTACGGCGCACTCGGATGCAAGGAACTGCAGCTCCTCGCTGTTGACGCCGTCCGTTTCGTCAAAGCACCAGCGGATGCTGTCGGAAACGTCGATTAAATCGAAAAGCTTTTTTGCTTCCGTGCGCGAAAGCTTTGCAAACGCCGCAAGCATCGTCAGATTTTTTTCGCGTTCCTCTTTGGGCAGACGGCAGAAATAACTCATTTCAATGGGTTCGCCGTCCTCCTGCGCTTTGCGCGCGGCTTGATAGTTAAACTGCGCCGTCACGGCGTCGGGGTAGACGGTTAAAAGCCTGTCGAATGCGGAATAGCTTTCTTCAAACTTTCCGCTGTTGTAGGCAGAGACTGCTTTGAAGTATAAAAGCGAGCTGTCATAGAAAAGCTCGTCCTCCAGCCTGCAGAAAAGAGAATAAGCTTCCGTGTGCATTTTATTTTCACAGCAGACTGTGGCTATTTTATAAATTTCGTCCGTGGACGTTACGTTTAAACTTAAAAGCTCCTTGGCAAGGCGGCGGCTTTCCGCGCTGTTTTTCTGTTCCGTTCTGACTGCGGCAAGGGTAGTCAGCGCCTGCACGTTATCAGGATGCTTTTCCAAAAGTGCAAGGCACTCGGCTTCGGCTTCGTCGCACTTGTCGCAGATAATATCGCACATCGCTATATAGTTGCGTGCGGAAAGGTATGCTGGGTTTTCCTCGTCCACCTTCTCAAACTCCTCAACCGCGCGCTCATACTCGCCAGTGCGCATTTTTTCCACGCCTGCCGCCATAACGTCCGAGTAATCGGCAATTTTCGGAGGGTAGACGAATTTTAAGGGATTGGGCTCGTTGCTTAAAAAAGAATTTATTATTTCGCCGCGCGTTTCGGCGTCAAGCTCTTCGTCGTTTTGCAGAAGCTTATTATAATAGTACGCTGAAAAGTGTTCGTTACCGAGGTTCATATAAGCTACGGCAAGACCTTCGTAAGCTTCGGAAAGCTCGCTGTTTTGGGTGCAGTCTATGAATTTGAACCAGCTGTTCACGCACTTTTCGTGCAAGCCGATGTCGTCGTAAATTTCTGCGTACAGCATATAAGAGTCCCCGTCGTTGCAGTGAAGCGAGGAGTTTTTGTTGAGCATTTTCAACGCGCCTATATAGTTGTGGTCTTCGGTTAAGTCGGAGGCAATGCCTATAAGCCTGTCGCAGCTTAAATCGAATTTAACGGTTTTGCCCATAGTTATTTTATAAGTTCTTCCACGTCCTTTTGTGTGAACGAATAGTCTGTGTTGCAATAGTGGCAGTGTACTTTGACGCAGCCTTCTTCCTTGCAGATTTTCAAAAGCTCGGCTTTGCCCAAGGGGAGAATTACCCCCTCTATCTTTTTGCGCGAACAGTTGCATTTGTATTCGGGGAACAGAAGATACGTTTGCTCCTCCTTAACTACGCCTTGGAAAAATTCCTTTAAAATTCCGTCCGCGCCGTATTTTTCAACGACGTCCGCAGCGTTCACGAATGCCTGCATACGCTGTTCGGCTTTATCCATATTTTCTTCTTTAGTGCCCGGGAGAAGCTGCATTACCACGCCGCCGGCGGCGGTGCATTTGCCGTCCTTGATATTTACGCCGATTGCAACCGCCGTGGGAATCTGCTCGCTCTTATCAAAGTACTGCATTAAATTTTCCGAAACGTCGTCGCCCAAAAGCTCGCACGCGCCCACAAAAGGACGGAAAAAGCCGTCGTCCTTGATTACGGTAAGACTGCCGCCCTTTAATCTGCCGCCGCACGTACCGTCTATATAGCCGCGGATATGCAGATTGATATCGCCAGAAACGCTGGCTGTGCCTGCCGCGCCGTCGCCCTTGACGGTTAAGGAAACCGCGCCCCTTTCGCTTTTAAGACAGCCGGACATATACGCGCAGCAGGTTAAAAGTCCGCCCAAGGTTTTTGCGGAATTTTCATCCAAGCCGTGAGTTTTTATTGCGTCGTTCACAAGGTCCGTAGTTTCCAGAACGGAAAGCGATACCTCGTTATCGTAAATAAGCGTTTTGTAAAGTTTATTCATAGCCGTGTGCAGATAAAATTTATCCTCTCCCTTTTGTCACCGCCCATGTGACCTTCGCTTCTAACAGAAAAACCGACTTCTTCCAGTGCGGAAATTATTTCGGATTCTTCGTGGATATACTGAACGTGCCGTTCGTCGCGGCGGCGGTAAGCTCCGCTTTCAGTCTTTTCAAACAGCGTTATATCCATAACGACGCGGTCGTCCTTTAATTCGTTGAACCAGATATAAGTCAGCTCGTCCCTGTCCTCGGCAAAAAAGTTACTGCCTATGGTGTTTTTAAGTTTTTCCGCCGAACTTATATCGAATATAAAAGGCGCGCCCTTTTTAAGGCAGGCGTGCACGCGCAAAAAAGCCGTTTTTAATTTTTCCTTGGGCACGTAGTTTATACAGTCGTTCACTGCGACGGCGAACGCGGCTTTGAAATTCAATTTTAGTTTGGTAATATCGCCGATTAAAAATTCAGTGCGCACGCCTTCTTTTAAAGAAAGTCTTTGCGCGGTATCCAGCATTTCCGCAGAAATATCTATACCCACCGCAGGATAGCCGGACTTTATCAAAGCCCTGGTAAAATAACCGTTTCCGCAGCCTATATCGACGCCCTTGCCGTTTGCGCCGTGATTATTTAAAGCATTAATTAAATACTGCGACCATTTTTCATAGCCGCAGTCGTCGTTTAAATATTCGAACCATCTGCCGAGCGCAGAGTAAGAATTTGCCATAATTTTTGTTTATTTCCCAAGTAGGTTGTTACGGTTGACCTTCTTCTTTTTGCCTTTTTTATCCTTGACTTCAAGCGCCTTTTCTCTTTCGGCAAAAAGCTTATTGTATTCGGCATAAACCTCGTCGGACATATGCTCTTTTTCGTAGTCTTCCACATCCGTCCTTAACTTTTCCCTGTCGGATACAACGCCTTTCATATCCGCACGGGTAAAGGTTTTGCCGAGAGGGCGCACCGCGTCTTCGTCGGATATGGGAAGAATAGGCTTACAGATAAGCTCGCTTTTGCCTGCGGCAAGAAGCTCCATAGCGGCAAGCTTTGCTTCCGCCTGCCTGTCCGCTTCAAGCTCCTTAGGCGATTTTGCGGCCTTGGCTTCCTCTGACGCAGTCTTTATGTTTGGGGTTACGTACAGGTCGAACACCCACTGCGTAAAGCTCATCCAAACCAAAAGGATGAACGAAAAGCCCAAAAAGATAAATAAGATGTACGAAATTATCTTCATAAACGCCGCAGCGGTGCCAATGAGATATATCCACACGGGAATAAGAGTCAAGCCTGCAAAGAACACTGTATGCAGGGGACTGCCTATCATAAGCACGAAAGCGTTTTTGAAAAGCTGAGTGAATTTTAAGCGGTAGCTTACGCCGACGGCAAGCAACCAGCCGCAGTAAACGCCTACTAAAATCGTAACTATAATTGCAAACGCGTAAGCCGTTCTCGGTCCGTGAACGCTTGCGCCCTGAGCTATGACCAAATCAGCCCAGTCACTGATTAAAAAGGTTGAAATCAGGAAAAGCAAGAATATCGTTACGGGCAAAACGACGTTGAAGTAACAAACCTTAATGCCGTGGAAAAAACCCTTTATTGAAAACTGGCCGCGTGTGTTTATAAGCTTTTTAATGGAATACGCACCGCCCGCTATACCGACAGAAGCAATAAAGCCGGCAACGAGCAACAGCGGATAAAACAGAACGTCTGCAGAAAGATACAAAGTTTCCGCAAGGCCGTGAGTGCCTGAGACTGCAGGATAGCCTATGCCGGTATTGGCGTTGAAGGGCGACAAATAGCCGAGACTGGTTATCCTCATAGAGCGGATAAACATTATAGCAACGCCGGGGAGAACGGTTATTAATACGAAAATATTTATAAGTACGATTTTACCGAAGGACGATTTGAAAACGTCCCACGTTTCGCCCCATCTGCCGCGCTCAGCGGCTTTACGCGTATAGTCGTCGGCAATTTCGTTGCCTTCGAGATTTTTTACGTTAAGTGCCATTAAACAATAACCTTATAAACTTTTATCTTGCGCACGGAAATTTTTACCGTACCTTTATATATTATAACGCATATTACAAATAATTTCAACTGTTTTTATCGTTCACGGAAAAATTTAACAAACGGGCGTAAAAGCTTTAAAATAAACTGCGGACGGCAAACGGTTTTACTTTCGATAATCAAAGAAGTAAACAGCGCGGACGAATTTTCGTCCGCGCTGTTTTTAAT
>CAMWNA010000036.1 GCA_947175515.1 uncultured Clostridia bacterium
ATATAATAAACGTGCAGGCGCCTAGGCGCCTGCACGCTATCAATTATTCAGTCAAAAAAATGGAGGAATGAATGAGTAAAAACAAGTTTTTCAAGAAATTGCTCGTTGCAGGACTTTGCGCCTTAACGGCAACGGCTACAATAGGTACGGCGGTTACTGCCGCAGGCTGTAAAAAGGACGAACCCGGCTCGGAGCAAACGCACGAATACACGGTTACGTTTGATTTAGACGGCGGCAAGCTGAATGAGCAAACAACTTATTCTGTAAAAGTAAAGGACGGCGAAAAGGTTATTAAACCTGCTGATCCCACGCGTAGCGGTTTTACCTTCGGCGGTTGGTCTTACGAAGGCTCGGAATATAACTTTGACAGCGCCGTAACGGGGGACATTACTCTTAAAGCCATTTGGACGGCAAATCACGAGCATACATATTCCGATAAATGGAGTTATGATGCAACTCACCATTGGAAGGAGCCTACCTGCGGCGATACGGCTGAAGTTAAAGACAAAGCCGCACACGATTGGAAAAACGGTAAATGCTCTGTTTGTGAAGCTACGCAAAAAATAATTCAGCCTACTTTAACGGAAGATGACGACGTTCCGCCCGTTGTTGACGAAGATGGTAATTTGGTTGCTAGTTATGAAATAAAAGCAGACAACTTTACTGTAGGTAAATCAGCTGAAGATATTTCAAGCGGAATTTTTACAATCGGTGCGAATACGGAAATTCGCACAAGAGGCAAGAGCGGCGTATACGAAAACGGCGTTATTGTTGAAAATGTATCTTATAAACAATCTATAAAATTGGGCGGTAGTTCAGATAAATTCAGTATTAATGCGCCTGCGGCAGGTACTCTTGTATTGCATATTCAGGACGGTTCAAACAAAACTGATACGCAAACTGTAATTCTTACTAAACCTGATGGTACAACTGAAGATATAATTTATCCTGCTAAAAAAGATAACTGTAATATTCAAAAAGTAACCATAAAACTTGAGGCGGAAGGAATTTATTCTATAACAAGAACTGCCGGTACTTCCGACTTGTTCTATGCATCCTTTGTTTCAAAAGTTAAAAATACGGCGATTGAAAAAATCGACGTGGCAAGCGGCGGAACGGTAGACTATTTCGTGGGTCAGCCTTATTCAAACGCGGGGCTTTCCGTCAATGCTATTCACGAGGAAACGGGCAGAATTTCCGATATTGCAAGCGGCAGAATTAAAATCGATTATACTGCGTTTGATTCTACTAAAGCAGGTACGTATCCTATACTCGTTTCCTACGACAAGGGCGGTAAAACATATGAAACGAGCTATGACGTTAACGTCTACTCGTTTGAAAGTCTTACGCTCGGAACGGATAAAATAGTGAAAGGCGCCAATACGTCCGCAAATAACGGAACTTATGTAAATCATGCGCTCAGACAGTTCTATTTCACGGGTGAAACGTTTTCGCAGGACGGACTTTCCGTGATACTAAACGGCAAGAACGGCGAAAATACTAAGGGCTTCCTTTTAAATGAAGGAGTCACTGTATCAACGCCCGATATGAGCACTGTGGGCAAAAAGACCGTATCGGTTTCATATACAACAAACGGACAGACGAAAACTGCAGAGTTTGTAATTTATGTGGCTGATAAGGCTACGGCTCTTGCAAATGCAACTGAAATTACGTTAAACGTTAATAAAAACGTCGCTGATGCGGAAGTGGGCGTAGAATCAAATGGTGCGTATAACTTTAAAACTATTCAACAGTCGCTTGATTTCCTTGAAAACTGCGGAATACCTGCTGCCGCACAGAAAACTATTAATATTGCCGAAGGCGATTATTGGGAAAAGCTTGAAATAATTGTGCCTAACCTCACGATAGTAGGCGCAGGCGCTGATAAAACTTTAATTGAGTACGATTCGCTTTATGGCTTGACTGACGCTGGCGGTTTCGTTCATACGACGGACTCTACGGCAACCTTGAACGTGAGAGAAGCGGCGGTAAACTTCACTATAAAAAATATAACTGTTTCTAACTACTGGAATAGCGTTGAAAGATTTGATGCAAAGCTCGGCGCAGGTTATGGTGAACACCGTGCGCTTGCAATGCTTATTCAGGCAGACAAGACCACTATTGACGGCTGCCGGATTTTAGGCTATCAGGATACTATTGAATTATTCACCGGTAGACAGTATATAGTTAATACGTATATTTCGGGAACAACAGACTTTATATTCGGTACCAACAATACTACGTATTTTAAAGGCTGTACAATTCACTCCATATCTAACGGCAAAACCGACGGCGGCTATATAACGGCGTTCAAGGGCTGTAATAAGGGCGATAATGACGCAATAACGTACGGCGCGATATTCGACGGCTGTACTTTCACGGCAGACGAGGACGTTCTTGCAAACAAGAATACAGCAATCGGCAGACCTTGGGGAAAATACGCGGCGGTTGCAGTAATTAATTCTGAACTCGGCGCACACATTTCTACCAAGGCGGCTACAGGCGCAAGCAAAAATGAAAGATACGTTTCAATGAGCGGTGTTAAGCCTACTGAAGCAACCGTCCAGTTTGTTGAATACAACAACACTGGTGCAGGCGCAATTTCTGAAGCTGTTGCAGGTATGAAAATGCTCACCGCTGCACAAGCAAAAAATTATACTAATCTTTCCGTGGTATTCGGAATGGTAAACGGCAAAGTTAACTATTCCGACGTATGGACTAAGTATATTGACGACAGCGTTGAAGTAACAATTCACGTGGGAAGCGAAACTTTGACGTTAAAGGGCTATGCAGGCGTAGCATTAACGTATGATGAGCTTATAGCTTTACTTACTGAAGAAGGATATGTATTAGAAGACGTTTCAAAAGAATATAAATTCTTTACAGATGCATCTGGTAATACCGAATACGCTTTTGAGGAATTGACATCTGACGGCGCTGAAATATATGCTATCGCAGTAGATAAGAACTTTACCGTTACTGAATCGACGAAATTCCTTTTTAACGGAACGGCAGGAAGCTATACCGAAACGGTGAACGCAGGCGAAGTTAAATACTATGGTAATCTTAAAATTGACGGAACCAATTTAACAAGCGGTGTGGCGTGCAGACCTAACGGAAATTGGTATTATCTTAATACTGGTTTGGAAATTTCAGCACAGCTTAAAGCAGGTTCTATCGTTACGATTTATGTATATAAAGATAGCGTAGGTTTTGACTATGCTATAACAACTGACCAAGGTACTCAAAACTATACGACGGTGCTTGCAACTAATGAAACCGGTAACGTAACAAAAGACGCAAACGGAAATTATATTTGCAAAATCGTAGTACCTGTTGACGGCACGCTAACGTTTATAACCACTACGCAAACCGCAGCTACCTATATCGGTTATATCGATATCGAAGTTCCTGTAACCTACGATAAGAATACCTCTATAGATTTATTGGGGTATGACGGCGGACAGCTTCAAGGCAGTGCAGGAAAGTGGAAAGGGCTTGAGATTGACGCGACCGCAGGTAAATTCAATAATCGTGGAACCGATATTCAAGTAAATGCAGGTGTAGTAATTAAATTCAACGTTGCGGACGGAGTTGTTGCAGACGATATTAAAGTAGTTGCATATAACGGAAACGACGATACTGCCAATTGGACTATTGACGTAACTGACGGAATTGCAACATTAACTTTAAATACAAACACTTATATTAAAGCAATAAATATTGCTTATAATGCATAATTAGTATTCAAACTCATAAAACATACGGCGCACCTTTAGGTGCGCCGTATGTTTTGTAATTGCAACCACAATATGTAGTGGTGCAGGTAAATATTTTAACGATATTTTGTGGTTTTCTATTGACACAGCATAATAAACTTGCTATAATAAAATTCCAAATTAAAGGAAGTACGGCAACTGACGAGTTTGCGGATAAACCGCAAGGAAGCCGTGCTTTATAAAAAGTCGTTCGTCTGGGCTGTTTTGTTAATGACAAACAAGTCCGTATTTTTTTCTTATGACGGGTAAAATTCATTCTTTTGAAAGCTTCGGCACTGTCGACGGACCTGGAACACGCTTCGTGATATTTTTGCAGGGCTGCCCAATGCGCTGTAAATACTGCCACAATCCGGATACTTGGAATTTAAACGGCGGCAGGGAGTATTCCGTGCAGGAAGTTGCACAAACTGTTTTAAAGTATAAATCATATTTATCGCGCGGCGGAGTGACCGTTTCAGGCGGTGAGCCGCTATTGCAGATAGAATTTGTGACCGAGCTTTTTACAATTTTAAAGCAGCATAATATACACACCGCAATAGACACGTCCGGTATAACTTTTGATAGAACAGATAAAAAAAGCGTTTCACAGCATAAAAAACTATTGGAAGTAACCGATTTGGTTCTTTTGGATATTAAGCATATTGACGATAAAGAACACAAGCTCCTTACTGGCTTTTCAAATAGGCGCATTTTGGACTTTGCAAGGTTTTTATCGGAAAACGGTAAGTCAGTCTGGATACGACACGTTCTGGTTGACGGAATTACGGACAACGAAGAATATTTAATTCAACTTAAAGATTTTATTAACACGCTTAAATGCGTGCAGACGGTGGAGGTTTTACCATACCACGATATGGGCAAAAACAAATATAAACAACTCGGCTTAAAGTACGTGCTTGGAGGTTTAAAACCGCCTTCGGCAGAACGCATAGCCAATGCAAGAAAAATATTAACGAGGTAAAATTATGAATTTCAAGGCATGGGAGGGGTTCACCTCCGGAAAATGGAGCAACGCGGGCGAAGTAAACGTCAGGGATTTTATTCAGCATAACTATACGCCGTACGAAGGTAACGGCGAATTTCTTGCTCCCCCTACGAAGGGCACTCTCAAATTATGGGACGAGATTTTAAGCCTTTCGGATAAGGAGCGCAAAGCAGGCGGCGTTCTCAATGCCGACGTTAAAACCGTTTCAACGCTTTTATCCCACGGTGCCGGCTATATTGATAAAGAATTGGAAAAAATTGTCGGACTGCAAACGGACGAGCCTTTTAAGCGCGCTCTTCAACCTTTCGGCGGTATCAAAATGGCTGAACAGGCTTTAAATATGTATGGTTACGAAATCGACCCTGAAATAAAGTCGATATTCACAAAATACCGCAAAACCCATAACGACGGCGTTTACGACGCGTACACGCCTGAAATGCGCCGCGCACGCTCTGCACATATTTTGACGGGACTGCCCGATACGTACGGCAGGGGCAGAATAGTCGGCGACTACCGCCGTGTTGCGTTGTACGGCGTTGATTACCTCATCGAATGTAAGGAGAGCGATAAGCTTAACCTTGACGGCGATATGACTCCAGACCGCGTTCGAGACAGGGAGGAGTTAAGCGAGCAGATTAAAGCTTTAAAGGCTTTGAAGCAGCTTGCGGCAATTTACGGCTGTGACATTTCCAAACCTGCCGAAAACGCTCAGCAGGCAATTCAGGCGCTTTATTTCGGCTATCTTGCCGCTGTCAAGGACCAGAACGGCGCGGCAATGTCCATAGGCAGAAATTCGACTTTCCTTGATATTTATATTGAGCGCGATTTAAAGCGCGGTGTATTGACCGAGCAAGCCGCTCAGGAGCTTATCGACCACTTCGTAATGAAGTTGCGCATTATTAAATTTATGCGTATTAAGGAGTATAACGAGCTTTTCTCGGGCGACCCTACGTGGGTAACCGAATCAATCGGCGGTATGGGAATGGACGGCAGAACGCTGGTTACAAAATCTTCCTTCCGCGTATTGCATACTCTCACTAATCTGGGACCTGCACCCGAACCCAATTTAACCGTGCTTTGGTCTGAAAGGCTGCCCGAAGGCTTCAAGCGTTTCTGTGCGGAGCTTTCTATTAAGACTTCGGCTATTCAGTACGAAAGCGACGATTTAATGCGCCCCGAAATGGGCGACGATTATTGCATAGCCTGCTGCGTAAGCTGTATGCGCGTTGGTAAGGATATGCAGTTCTTCGGCGCACGCGCAAACCTTGCTAAGTGCCTTTTGTACGCCATAAACGGCGGCAAGGACGAGCTCGCAAAGGATAAGGTTACCGGCAAAGCAATGCAGGTTTCTCCCGAATTTACTCCCGTGACCGGTGACGGACCTTTGAACTTCGACGAGGTTATTAAGAAGTACGACAATATGATGGACTGGCTTGCAGGGCTTTACGTCAACGTATTAAACCTTATCCACTATATGCACGACAAATACAGCTATGAGGCGCTTGAAATGGCGTTACACGATACCGAGGTAAGAAGATTTTTCGCTACGGGTATTGCAGGGCTTTCGTGTGCTGCGGACTCTCTTTCTGCAATCAAGTATGCAAAAGTATATCCCGTACGCAATGACGAGGGAATAGTGGTGGACTACAAAATTGAAGGCGACTTCCCCAAATACGGCAACAATGACGACAGGGTTGACGAGCTTGCGGTGTGGATAGTTAAGTCGTTTATGAATAAAGTCAAAAGCCATTTTACTTACCGTGAAAGCGTGCCTACGACTTCCATTTTGACTATAACCAGTAACGTTGTATACGGCAAAAAAACGGGCAACACTCCCGACGGCAGAAGAGCGGGAACTCCGCTTGCTCCGGGTGCGAACCCTATGCACGGCAGAGATACAAACGGCGCGTTGGCTTCTTTGGAATCTGTTGCAAAGCTTCCATACGAATACGCGCGCGACGGAATTTCAAACACGTTTTCAATAACTCCCGAATCTCTCGGCAAAACCAAGGATGTTCAGGTTGATAACCTTGTCAATTTAATGGACGGTTACGTTAAAAACGGCGGACATCACTTGAACGTAAACGTTTTCAACCGCGATACCCTTCTCGACGCGCAGGCGCACCCCGAAAAATACCCTCAGCTTACTATAAGGGTTTCGGGTTACGCTGTAAATTTCAATAAGCTTACGCGCGAACAGCAGGACGACGTAATTTCAAGAACTATTCATTGTTCTTATTAAAATATAAATCAAAAAAGCGGCGGACGAAAGCGCACTTCCAATAGGGAATAAAAAAATTGCACTTTCAAGCGATGACAGAAAGCTCTCGAACAATTTGTCCGAGAGCTTTTAACTTACACACGCTGGCGTTAATAAGATAAATTGAAATTTATCGCACATTTTATTTGTAGAAATTAGTTTTCAATAGTCAAGTAATCGTCCGTTATCGTTCCATTCGCCGTATATTATACCTTGTCTTGTGTTATTGATAAATTTTTGTAAACGACTTTGATATAATTCAGGTTGTTTTTTCTTGATTTGTATAGTATCAATTCTAACACGTTGATATAACGGCGGAAAACTTAAAAAATTATTCCATACAGTTATATCTGCTTGTAAGGCGCACAATATCCCATTATCAATTACAAAGCCTGACGGCGACATATCGGGCATAACGGCACGTCCGGCGTCAGTCATACGCCCTAATTTTTCCATTCTACGGCAACGCTCTTTATTTAATTCAGACCATAAAGAATTTTTCTTGCGCGGCGCTAATCTTTGAGCGGTTATACCGTTATCAAGTCTTTTTGTAGTACTGTCTATCCAACCGAAACACATTGCTTCTTCAACCGCGTCGATATACCAGAAAGTATTATCGTTTTGCGGCCTGCCACGCTTTACTATAACCCAACATTCTTTTTCTTTGTTATAGTTTTTGGTTAGCCATAATCGCAATTCATTACGATTTTTTGCTTCTAATAAATTAATCGGCAACATACAAATCAACTCGTTAAATTACTGTTTATCGTAGTTACATTATAGCATATTAGAATCGAAAAAACAAGCGGTAAGTATAGCTAACTATACTTACCGCGTTTCACTACATAAGTTTCGTTTACTATGCGTGGTTTTCGTCCACACAGAAAATATAGAAAAAGGCGTAGCTTCACGCCACGCCTTTTTCTCTTTCGCCTGAGACTAACAAAAATTCCCTATGGGTACTACTGTAATTTTCGTCCGCCGCTTACATTAATTTAAATATTTACTTCATGAAAAATCTTATTAGTCTATCTTTCAATTTTGAGTACGGTGTGTAACGTATGGGCATATCTATAAGGTTTGATTTTTTCAGAACGGATTTAAAGTGTGAAAAGGTTTCAAAACTTTTCTTCCCGTGGTAGCTACCAATGCCAGAACCGCCAACGCCGCCGAAAGGCAGGGAGGAGCAGGCAAGATGAATAACAACGTCGTTCACGCATCCGCCGCCGAATTGCACACGCGATAAAATTTCTTTTTCCGCACTCTTTTTTGATGTAAAAAGATACAGCGCTAACGGCGTGCGGTGTTTTTCTATTATTTCATACATTTCCTCGTTCGTTCCGTAAGCAATAACAGGCAGAACGGGTCCGAATATTTCTTCCTGCATTGCAGGGCAGTCAGTGTCCGCAGGGTAAATAATTGTAGGTTCGATTTTCAAAGTGTTTGCGTCCGAATTTCCACCAAGCGCAACGTTTCCGCAGATTAATCCGTTCACTCTTTCAAAATGCTTTTGTGTAATTATCTTGCCGTAGCATTCGTTATTCAGTGCGTCGGGGAACAGCTTAGCTATCCATTTTTTTAAAGCGTTAATAAATTTTTCAGCAACACTGTTGTGAGCCAAAACGTAATCCGGAGCAACGCAGGTCTGACCGACGTTTAAAAACTTTCCGAAAGCAATCCGCTTTGCCGCTAAATCTATTTTTGCAGACTTGTCTACTATTACGGGACTTTTTCCGCCAAGCTCCAAAGTAACTGGCGTAAGGTTTTTTGCCGCCGCTTCGTAAACGCTCTTTCCTACGCGTGCGCCGCCGGTAAAGAATATATAATCAAACTTATAATCCAAAAGCTGTTGGCTTACGCCTTCAACTCCGCAAATAACCGCAACGTAATCCGCGGGGAAAACGCATTCAACAATCTTTTTCATTACAAGCCCCGTTTTCTCTGAAAAGCGCGAAGGCTTCAAAATAACCGTGTTCCCTGCGCCGACCGCTCCAATAAGCGGTTGAAAAGATAGTAGGAACGGATAATTCCACGGCGAAATTATAAGCGTGTTTCCGTAAGGAGACGGAAGCAAATAACCTTTGGAAGGGAACTGCGCCATAGGCGTTTTGCGCTTTTTCGGCTTCGCCCAGCTTTTAAGATGTTTTATGTGATGCGATAAATCTTCCAAGACCATACCTATTTCGGACATATATGCTTCTGAAGAGGACTTGCCCAAGTCTTGCTTTAAAGCGCAGCAAAGCTCGTTTTCATTTGCAAGTATAGCCTTTTTAAGCTTTTTAAGGTATAAAATTCTGGTTTTGACGTTAAGCGTTTTGCCTGCTGCAAAATATTCGCGTTGACTTTTAATTAATTTGTCAATCATGCTTTCACCTTATAATAAATTTTTTCAAGCTGCTTTGCGTTCATAAGAAGGGGAACGGGATAAAGAGGGTTTCCTTCCATATTTGCAAATTTCGCCATTTTAGGTATATCCTCATCCTTTATTTCTTCAAATGACTTGGGAACGTTCATTGCTGCGTTCAGCTCATAAATTCTTGCAATGAATTTTTCAGCCGCCTGCGCCTTTTTGTCTTCGGCGGAAGCTATACCGCAAGCTTTAGCAAGCTTACTCAACTTTTTTTGCACCTTTTTTCCGTATGTTTGCAAAACCACGGGCAAAAGTACTGCATTCGTAAGTCCGTGTCCTAAGCCGTACATACCGCTCAAGCTATGCGCAACAGCGTGTACGTATCCGACGTAGCTTATAGTAAATGCAATACCGGCATAGTGTGAAGCAAACAGCATATTTTTACGCGCCTCGGCATTAGTAGGCTCATTGTAGCAGGTAAGTATATTTTCGTTGATAAGCTTAACCGCTTGTATTGCTTTCGCTCTGGTCTTTCTCGTGGTTGAGCGCCCTATGTATGCCTCTACGGCGTGCGTCATAGCGTCCATTCCCGTGTATGCGGTAAGCGTACTAGGCAGTCCCAACGTAAGCTTATAGTCAAGCACGGCGTAGTGGGGTATAAGTGAGAAGTCGTTTATTGCGTACTTTCTGTGCGTGCTTGCATCGGTAATAACTGCGGCAATGGTCGTTTCGCTTCCGGTGCCTGCCGTTGTGGGAATTGCGAACAGGGGCGGCAGCTTTTTTCTTACGTGTAAAAGTCCGCCCATTTTAATAAGGCTCTTTTTCGGGCGCACAATCCGTGCGCCGCACGCTTTAGCTAAATCCATTGCGCTTCCGCCGCCAAGCGCAATTATGGCGCGGCAGTTTTCTTTTAAGTAAAGCTCGCGCGCACATTCAACCGCGTCTATCGTAGGATTAGGCATTGTCCTGTCGTATACGGCAAATGCTATTGCGTTTTCCTTCAAGCTTTCTTTAAGCCCGTCAGTAAGTCCGCATTTTACCACACCAGCGTCGGTAACTATTAAAACTTTATCAATTCTCTTATTTTTTAAAACTGTTGCAACGTCGTTAACGCTTTGCAGAATTTCAGGCTGTCTGTACGGCATAAAGGGAATAGCCGCACGCATAAAAATCTGAAATGTTCTGCAGTAAAATTTTTTAAATAAATTCATAAATTCCTCTGCAAAATTGAATTCCTCTTATAATTATAAATGTAAATAATATAAAAATAAAGTAAATGAGGTTATTTTGAACCGATTGTGAACAATTTTCTACACTTCGTTCATTTTCTATTTAGCGCCTTTAAAAGTTGACTTATCTTGGCGCACAATGTAAAATAGGGCTATGAAACCTCGTTACAATGTAGTCGGCGCGGCTATTTTAAAGGAAGGCAAAGTGCTTGCCTTGCGCCGTTCCGACGGAAACGAAAGCGTAATTCACAAGTATGAATTTGCCGGCGGTAAGGTTGAAGAGGGAGAAACTCCCGAACAGGCTCTTATCCGAGAATGCCGTGAAGAAATTGCACTCGATATCGAAGTGGGCGAGCTTTTGAACTCTGTCGAATACGAATATTCCGACTGCGTAGTATCGCTTTCGGTATACTTTGTAAAACCTCTTTCGGACTATAAGCTTAAAGTCCACGAAGAAGAAAAATGGATAGATTGCTCGGAGCTTGAACCAGAGGAGTGGGCGCCTGCAGACAGACAGTTTTTAATGACGCTGAAAATGGGCTACCTTACTATGCGCGAAGCAGAAACAAAAGAGGACTTTGAACTCATACGTTCTATTGCGCACGAAGTAATGCACGAAACGTTTGACGAAATAACGCCCGAAGGACAGATTGACTATATGATAGGTCATTTTCTATCCGACGAGGCTATTCGTAACAGCAAGAAGGACAGGGAGTATTCTTTCCGCATAATCTATCTAAACAGCGAGGTTGCGGGATATTGCGCTTATTGCCCTGCTTGGTACTTTAATCCGTCTTACGTGGAAGGCACGTTTCTTTCGAAAATTTATCTTTTGGAATTTGCACGCGGCAAGCGTATAGCGTCAAAACTTTTCGACAGCTTGCGCCGTCCAGTGTATTTAACGGTCAAGCGTGACAATACTCAGGCAATAAACGTATATAAGCACTGCGGCTATAAGATAGTGCAGACAGTTTCAACGGACATCGGCGGAGGATACGTTATGGACGACTTCGTTATGATGCTTGGAAAATAATTTAAAGGTGGCAAAATGAGCAAGGCTGACGAAATTTTTATTTCCAATATGCGCGATATTCTGGACAACGGAGTGTGGGATACCGAACTTCCCGTCCGTCCCAAATGGTCTGACGGCGCTTCTGCGCACACCGTAAAGAAATTCGGAATAGTGAACAGATACGATCTGCAAAAGGAATTTCCCATTCTCACGATTAGGCGTACGTACTTTAAATCCTGTATAGACGAGCTGTTATGGATATGGCAGAAAAAGAGCAATAATATAAAAGATTTAAACTCTAAAATCTGGAATCAGTGGGCGAACGAAAACGGCAGTATCGGCAAAGCTTACGGCTATCAGCTGGGAGTCAAGCATAAATATAAAGAAGGCGAGTTTGATCAGGTTGACAGAGTACTGTACGATTTGAAGCATAACCCTGCAAGTCGGAGAATTATGACAAACATCTATAATTTTTCCGATTTGCACGAAATGAACTTATACCCTTGCGCATATTCTATGACATTCAACGTTTCAGGCAATACTTTAAACGGTATTTTAAACCAGCGTTCAAACGATATGCTCACGGCAAACAATTGGAACGTTGTCCAGTACGCAGTACTTTTGATAATGTTTGCGCAGGTTTCTGGCTTAAAAGCAGGAGAGTTGGTGCACGTTATCGCGGACGCGCATATCTATGACAGGCACGTGCCTATCGTAAAGGAAATAATTGAAATGCCGTGCCTTGCCGCACCCAAACTGGAAGTAGACGAAAGTATTAAAAATTTCTACGATTTTACCGTAGACAGCTTTAAACTCGTAGACTATAAGTGCAACGATAAGAAGTACGATATTCCCGTCGCGGAATAAAAGTAAATTTTTAAGGATAAAAATGAAAGCAATTCTCCACGCAGACAAGGAATGGGGCATCGGTAAGAATAATTCGCTCATGTTCCGAATTCCCGAAGATATGAAGTTTTTTAAAAATATGACTACCGGCAACGTGGTGGTTATGGGGTATAATACTCTTAAATCATTCCCTGGCGGCAAACCTTTAAAGGACAGGGTTAATATCGTTCTATCGGCGACTCCTGCCAAGTGTGACGGCTGCATAGTCGTTAATTCTTTGAAGGAGCTTTTCGGGGAAATTTCCAAGTACGAAGCCGATAAGGTTTTTCTAATCGGCGGTGCAATGACTTATAAAACGCTTTTGCCTTATTGTAGCGAAGTACTCGTAACCAAGGTTGATGCAGTCGGCGGCGCGGATACGTTTTTTGAAAACCTTGATAAAAATCCTGACTTTGAACTCGTTTTTGAAAGTCAACCGGTTGAAACTAACGGATATATTATAAGATTTACGACTTATAAAAATCTTGCAGTCAAACAAATATAAATATTAAAAATGCAGAATAAAACCAAAATAACCGTCTTTATAATCAATCTCCTTCTGTGCGCGTTAATCGTGCTGTTTACCGCTCTTTTTATGAGCGGTTGGGGAGTGCTTATAAAGGCGGTTTTTTACGGTATAGCCGCAGTCGGCAGCGTTTTCGGAATAGTAACCTTAGTCCTCAAAAAGATTGCTTTGCTAAAAAGCGGGTTCGTGTTGGTAGCGTGCGCGTTTGTCGTAGTTTTATCGGTTGCGCTAATAAGTAAATTCGCTAATCTGAACGCATATCCTACCGACGGCGAAAAGATTGACCGCCTTACGGAAATTATAAAGGGAACGGGCAGCTGGGGAATGGCTGTATACGTGCTTATTCAGGTTTTGCAGGTAGTAATTTTGCCCCTGCCTGCCGCAATATGCTACATCCCTGGCAGCCGAATTTGGGGTGCGTTGACCGCAACGCTTTTAGCCTCGCTCGGTGTGTTAATAGGTTCGGTAATAGCCTATTTTATCGGCAGACTGTTTGGGAAGAAGGTCGTTATTTGGATAGCCGGCAAGGAAACGACGGAAAAGTATGCTGGCTATATTGCAGGTAAAGGCAAATTTATTTTCGTGCTTATGCAAATACTTCCGTTTTTTCCCGACGATATTTTGTGTATGGTCGCAGGGCTTACGTCAATGAATTTTCCGTTCTTTTTCCTGACTATGCTTTTCGTACGCCCCGTGGTAATTTCGGTTTATTGCTATTTGGGTAACGGTACGCTTATTCCATTCAGCGGCTGGGGAATACCTGTATGGATAGCAATTTTCGCCGTATGTATAACTCTTGCCGTGCTTTCGTTTAAATATCAGGAAAAAATTGAAAAATGGCTGGTTTCTAAATTCGTAAGAAATAAAACGCCGCAACCGACCGTTGCGGAAAGTAATACAACTGAAGAAAACGAATATAAATCAATCGTTATCACAGATGATATAAATGAAGACGTTTTAGCGGTAAATGAGGAAGAATATAAGAACGAAAACGACCGCGAATAACGGCTCCGTACTTTAAAATATTGCGGAGCTTTCACCATTGTACGTTATACTATCATAAAATAAAGTAACTGTATTTTTACTTTATTTTTACTTGGAGAAACACTCGTGCAATGGTTTTATGATTTATCGGGATGGCAGCAGGCGCTACTTGCAACAACGTTCACTTGGGCGTTGACGGCGGCAGGCGCGCTGCTTGTTTTTATATGTAAAAACGTAGGCAAAAGCGCGTTCTCGTTTATGATGAGCAGTGCGGCAGGCATAATGCTTGCATCAACGTTTTTCTCGCTTTTAATGCCTGCAATGGAAATGGTTGAAGAATATTCTTACCTTATACTTACCTGCGGTTTCGTACTCGGCGGACTTTTAATAATAATTACGGACATAGTTACCGGTAAACTTCATCTGTTTGCTGGTAACGCAAAAAAGCGCAGCTGCGCCGTTATGTGCATAGCGGTAACGATGCATAATATCCCAGAAGGTATGGCAATAGGCGTTGCGTTCGGCGCGCTATCCGCAGGCAACAACGTTGAAGCCGTCGCGGCTATAATGCTTGCTGTCGGAATCGGCATACAGAACTTTCCCGAAGGTATGTGCGTTGCGTTTCCGCTGCGAGCAAACGGTATGGGTAGGTTCAAATCCTTTTTCGTCGGTCAGCTTTCCGGCGCGGTTGAAATTGTCGCAGGCGTGATAGGCGCTCTTGCGGTAACGGCAGCAAGCGGCATACTTCCGTGGGCGCTTTCATTTTCGGCCGGTGCAATGATGGCGGTAGTCTGCTCGGAGCTTATCCCCGAAAGCTTTGCAGAAGGCAAAATTAAAGCTACGGTCGGCGTAATTTTCGGTTTCGCTTTAATGATGATTTTAGATATTGCTTTCGGTTAATTTTTTTAACTAAAACAGTTTATAAGCCGAGCGTGCATAAATTAAAGCGCGCTCGGCTTTTCATAATTATACCGTATAATTTTATTGGTATTTCCGCAAAATAGTGGTATGGAAAATAAACGCAAATCAACAGCTATAGTCGTAGGCGGAAGCTCGGGTATTGGCTGTGAAACCTGTTTAAGGCTTTCTAACCGCGGTTGGAACGTAATAAATATTTCAAGAACTCCGTGCAAAAGTACTAAGGTAAAAAATATGATAGCAGACGTGGCGGCAGGGTCAACCTTAACGGACGTAATAACTGCCGCAGGGGAAAGGTACGGCGTCAACGCGCTGATTTACAGCGCTGGCTTTTCAATGGCGGCGCCCATTGAGTACGCAAAGGAAAGCGATTACCGTTATCTTTTCGACGTGAACTTTTTCGGCGCGCTCAAGGCTATGCAGGCTGTAATTCCGTTTATGAAGGAAAAGGGCGGCAGAATAATTCTCGTCGGCTCGCTCGGCGGAGATATGCCAATTTTGTACGATGCGTTCTATTCAGCGTCCAAAGCCGCGCTTGAAATGCTTGCCAAGGAAGCATATTGCGAGCTTAAAAATTACGGTATAAACGTCACCGCGTTGCTTCCCGGCGGCACGTCAACGGGCTTTACCTATAAGCGCAAAGTTTATTCTGACGATGAAAACCGTACTTACGCACAGAGCGTTAACAGGGCGGTAGCCGCACTTGCGGATATGGAACAGCGCGGCATGTCGCCGGCAGAGGTCGCCGAAGATATTTACGGGTTGCTTCTTTCTAACAGACCGCCCGTTGTAAAAGCTTGCGGCTTCAAAAATTCCGCATACCGCATTTTCTCGCACGTTATGCCTGAAAAGATTACTCTTTATATTGATAAGAGGGCTTTCAGGTAATGCGCAGAGAATTTGATTTATCGCGCCGTGACGAGCGGGAAAGCTTGATAAAACCAAGCAAGGGGGAGGGCTTGAAAAATGACAGGCAAGACGAGAGATAATTACAACGAAAATTATTTAAGCTACGTTAAAACGCAGGATCCGCCTACAAAGCATTTTAAAAACTGCCTTTCGGCTTTTGGTGTGGGCGGACTTATATGCTGTATAGGTCAGTTTATACGCTTTATGCTCGAATATGCCGGATTGAGCGGTGACGAGCTTGCAGGTTGCACCTCCATAGTGCTTATATTTTTGGGCTGCCTTTTAACGGGCTTAGGTGTGTACGACAGAATAGGCAGGCACGCCGGCGCAGGCTCCATAGTGCCTATTACCGGTTTTGCTAACAGCGTAGCGTCTCCTGCGATAGAGTTTAAGACGGAAGGCTGGATATACGGTATGGCGGCTAAAATGTTCACCGTCGCAGGCGCAATTATAGTATTCGGCGTATTTTCTGGAGTTCTGGTCGGCTTAGTCTATCTGTTTATATAAATAACGTTAAAAAGCGGCAATAATTGCCGCTTTAATTGTACTTTAAAGCTAAGCCGCGGAATAAAAATTGCCGCATTGAAAAAACTATTTACAAATGGCAAAACAACAAATAAAAATCGGTAATACCGTATTTTTCAAAAGCGCGCCGCGCATAAATTCTTTCGCGGCAATATGCGGCTCAAAGGAAAAGGAAGGCATAATAGGCGAATACGCAGACGTAACACTTGAAGACGACATGTACGGTGAAAGCACGTTTGAAAAAGCCGAATGTAAAATGCTCACCAATGCAATTTCGCTTGCAATTGAAAAGGGCGGCTACAAGGAGCAGGACATTGACGTGCTACTGTCTGGCGACTTGCTCAACCAGATAATTTCCGCAAGCTTCGCCGCAAGAGATTACGATTTTCCTTTTCTCGGCGTTTATTCGGCTTGCTCTACTATGAGCGAAAGCATTATGCTTGCTGCAATGCTCGTAAACGCCGGCTACGTTAAACGTGCGGTGGCGGCGACAGGCAGTCACTTTGCTTCTGCGGAAAGACAGTACCGCTACCCCTTAGAGCAGGGTACAACGCGTCCTCCGCAGTCCCAGTGGACGGTTACGGGTGCAGGCGGCTGCACAGTATGCGAGGGCAGTAAAGGCATAAAAATAACTTCAGCGACAATGGGCAGGGTTTGCGATTACGGCGTTACCGACGTAAACAATATGGGTGCGGCAATGGCGCCTGCGGCGGCGGATACGATTATGCAGCACTTTAAGGATACAGGCACCCAGCCGACCGATTACGATATGATTTTAACGGGTGACTTAGGTGCGCTCGGCAGTCGTATTGTAAAGGACCTTACGTGGGAAAAGGGGTTTGATATTTCAAGCCGTCATGTTGACTGCGGTGAAATTATTTACAAAGTAATTGAGGACGAATTTCAGGGCGGCAGCGGCGCAGGCTGTTCGGCAGTGGTACTGAATTCATACGTACTATCAAAAATGCGTGCAGGACTTTATAAAAGAATACTTTTCGCAGCAACGGGTGCGTTGCTTTCAACGGTGTCGTCGGGTCAGGGCGAGTCTATCCCCTGTATAAGCCACGCGGTGGAATTGGAGTATTAAAATGGGACAGGAAATATTATTTATATTATTGGCTTACGTTAAAGCCTTTGCGGTGGGAGGAGCAATCTGCCTGATTGCACAGATAATAATAAATTTTACCGACCTTACGGCAGGCAAAATTCTCGTATACTTTATGCTTGCAGGCGTAGTGCTTACGGCAATAGGAGTGTACCAGCCGTTAGTTGAATTTGCAGGCGCGGGGGCAACCGTTCCCATTTCGGGTTTCGGCTATCTTTTGGCAAGCGGTGCAATGAAAGGCGCGGAACAGGGCTTCTTTCAGGCGATAACCGGCTCTCTTGCGGCTGCAAGCGCCGGCGTTACCGCGGCTGTGGTATTTTCTTTTATTATGGCTATAATTTTTAAATCAAGAACTAAGCGTAACTGACATACAATATTGTATGGCGGCAAAAAACAGGAAATTCAAGCGGTTCAAAATACTTTTGGTATTCATATGTCTTTTTATCGTTGCAACGCTGATATACTTTCAGCGCAACGTCACGCGCGTGCTTATTTCAATAAGCGAAGCAACTATCCGCTCCATAACTACGGTTGCCGTAAACGACGCGATTTATTACACGCTTAATGACGCTATGCGCTACGAAGATTTAATTTCAATCGAGCGCGACGAGGAAGGCAACGTAACTTCTATTACGACGGATTCGCTTAAAATAAACCGCATAGCAAGGGATACGGCGTATCTTTCGCAGGAGAATTTAAATAAGATGAGTGCTGAGGGGATAATGGTGCCTATAGGTGCGCTTACGGGTATTGAAGCGCTTGCAGGTTTCGGTCAGAAAATCAATATTAAAATTATCCCTATAAGCAACGTTGAATGCCGATTTGTCTCCAAGTTTTTAGATGCCGGTATTAACCAAACCAAGCACTCCTTATACCTTGAAATCGTTTCCGATATTTCAATTATTATGCCGTCGAAAAGCACTAATCTTGCTTCAACGATCGAAGTTCTTATATGTGAAAGTATTATAACGGGTAAAATACCCGATACATATCTGCAAGCTTCACTGGCAGGTTCGGGCAACGCCTTGGTACCGAATAAATAAAACGGATGAATAACGAATAAGGGCGCGCCGCTTTAAGCGGCGCGCTACGAATACCGGCGTTTCAGGCTTCGATGTC
>CAMWNA010000037.1 GCA_947175515.1 uncultured Clostridia bacterium
GCTGAAAGCCGCGCGCCCCCACTATTATTTACAGTGATAACATATCTTTAAATTCGTCTTCGTCGATTATTTTTATATTCAGCTTTTTGGCTTTATCCAATTTCGAGCCTGCCGCATCGCCCGCCAAAACCAAAGTGGTTTTCGCCGTTACCGAGCTTTGGCATTCTCCGCCGTTTTCTTCGATAAGCTTCTGCGCTTCCGAGCGTTTGAAGCCTTCCAGCGTGCCCGTAAGAACCACAAACTGACCTTCGAACACTCCGCCTGCGGACTGCTTTTTAACAGTCTGCGGAGTTACGTTTTGTAAAAGACTTTCAACTTCTTTGGCGTTTTCTTCGTCTTTAAACCATTCCGCAATAGTTTCCGCGGTAATTTCGCCTATATTTTCAAGCTCTAAAAGCTCGTCCTTGGAAGCGTTTGCAAGCTCCGCACAGGTCGGATATTTCCTTGAAAGGTCCTTTGCCGCGACCTTGCCCACACCGTCGATACCGAGGGCGAACAAAAACCTTTCCTGCGGAACGGTTTTGCTTTTTTCGATTGCCGTTAAAAGATTGTTTATCTTTTTATCCTTGAAGCCTTCGAGCTTTTTTAAATCCTCCGCAGTTAATTTATATAGCTGCGAACACTCCGTCACACCGAGAGTATCGTGAAGCTGACCTGCAGTCATTTCCGAAAGCCCTTCGATATCCATTGCCGACTTCTGCGCGAAGTGTTCTATTTTGCCGACAATTCTAGGACGGCATTTTTTGTTCGGGCAGAATACGTTTGCGCCGACCTCTTCAACCGCACTGCCGCAGTAGGGGCAGTATTCGGGCTTTTTTACGGGAACGCTGCCTTCCGTGTGTTCGACCGCGCCTAAAATTTCGGGTATAACCTCGTTAGAGCGGCGGATTAAAACCCGACTGCCGATTTTAACGTCCTTTTTCAAAACGTCGCCGAAGTTATTTAAGGTGGCTTTTCTCACCGTCGCGCCGGCAAGCTCTACGGGTTCGACTATGGCAAGGGGGGTTAATTTTCCCGTTCGTCCTACCTGCCATTTTACTTCCTTTACGATAGTTATACTCTCCTCGGCTTCAAACTTGTAAGCCATTGCCCAGCGGGGGAATTTATCGGTATAGCCTAAGCCGTCGCGCACGGTGCAGTCGTTCAATTTTATTACCGCGCCGTCGGTTAAAACGTCGATATTTTTGCGCTGTACTTCTATTTCCTCTATTGCAGACTTGACCCCGTCCGCGGTATTGCAGACGCGCAGAAAGGGGTAAACCTTGAAGCCCTCTTTCTTTAAAAATTCAAAATGCTCCTGCTGGGTTTTAAGAAAGTCGGTTTTGGAATAGTTTACGTTATAAAATAAAATTTCGGGTTTTCTTTCGGCGGTAATTTTGGGGTCTAAATTTCTGATTGCGCCGGCAACCGCGTTCCTTGCGTTTTTAAGCGGTTCCTTTGCGGTTTTGTTGTATTCTTCCAGAACGCTGAGCCGCATTACGGCTTCGCCCTGAACCTCTAAAAGCCCCGTGTAGCTTATAGTCATAGGGAAAGATTTTATTGTAAGGCACTGCGCGGTTACGTCCTCGCCCTCGACGCCGTTGCCGCGCGTTGCCGCACGGACGAATTTGCCCTTGTCGTAGGTTAAACAAACGGTGAGCCCGTCGAACTTGTATTCGACTGTATATTCGGGGTTTTTCGCAGTTTTTTCAACGCGCGTAAAAAAGGCTTCCAGCTCGTCGTAAGTTACCGATTTATCAAGGCTGTACAGCCGCGCGATATGCCTGTGGCGTTCAAAGCCTTTAACGGGCTCGCCGCCGACGCGTTTCGTCGGGCTGTCAAACTGCACTTCGCCCGTCTGTTCCTCTATGCGACTTAACTCGTCGTAAAGCCTGTCGTACTCCCTGTCGGGAACGGAAGGGTCGTCCAGTACGTAGTATTCGTACGCCCATTTATTGAGTTGGTCTATAAGTTCACGAACTCTGTCTTTCATAAAGCTACCTAAAAATTTTTGAAATCTCCGACGGCGATGAGTTTAACAAGGTTTAAACTATTTCCAAAGGGGCAATCGCCGCGGATAATTCCTTTATGCCCTGACCGTCGAATGCGACGTTTACGACCGTTCCGCCGTTCTTTACGGCAATTATCATTCCCACGCCGAACTTGGGGTGGCGGACGCGCATACCTACAGAATAGTCCTTTTTGCCGCCGACAGGGTTGCTTTTAGGCAAGCCGAAGGAGGGCTTGAAGGTTGAAGTTTTTACCGGTATATCGCTTTCGAAGCCGTCTGCGGAAGAATACAGCGCCCTGCCGCCTCCGCCCGAGTTTGCATTATACGTAGACGCGTAGCCCCTGCCTTCGCCTGCGTAACGGTACTGCGGCTGTACAGCCTGAATACCCAGCTCGGGCGCAAGCTCCGCAATAAAGCGCGACGGACGGGTTAAATCCCTGTGTCCGTAAAGATAGCGCGACTTCGAGCGCGTGAGATACAGATTTTTACCCGCACGCGTAATTGCAACGTACATAAGCCGCCGTTCCTCTTCGGCTTCGCGTCCTACGCCGTCCGTGCGTGAGGATGGCATAATTCCGTCCTCGAGTCCGCAGATGAACACGCAGGGAAATTCAAGCCCCTTAACGGCGTGAATAGTTGCAACGGTCACGTAATCGCCGTCGTCCATATTGTCCAGATCGGTTGATAGCGTGACCTGATTTAGATACTCGTCTAAAGTTGCGTTGGGATTGAGGCGCGAAAAATCGTCAACCGAGGCGATAAATTCGTCCAAGTTTGCTAACTTCGAATCGCCGTCGTCCGTGCCGTCGTCGTATTCGGCGCGCAGATTCGTAGCCGTTAAAACGTCGCGCACGAGCTGGCTTACGGGCGTATCCTGCGCGGAAATTATAAAGTCGCGCACGAGTGCGGCAAAGTCCTTTATTTTATCCTTAGTGCCGCGCGGAAGATTTAACTGCTCGCAGTCCACGCACGCATCGTACAGGGTAAGCCCTGTTGCCTGCGCGTAATCGTTCATAACCTGCAGGGTTTTTCCGCCTATGCCGCGGCGCGGAACGTTTATAATTCTTTCAACCGCCTCGCTGTCGTAGGGGTTGGAAATCAGCCTTAAATACGCGAGCGCGTCCTTGATTTCCTTTCTGTCATAGAACTTAAAGCCGCCGAACACCTTATAGGGTATGCCGTATTTCGTAAACTCCTGCTCGTACGAGCGCGTCAACGCGTTTATGCGCATTAACACGGCGTAGTCGGAATATTTTCCGCCCTTTGAAACGCCTTCGGAAATTATCCGCGCGGCGTACAGGGCTTCGACCGATTCCTCCTCCGCCTGATAGTAAACGGGTTTGTCACCGTCCTCGCCCTCGGTCCACAGCGTTTTGCCGTGCCTTGAAAGGTTGTTTTTGATTATGCAGTTTGCAAAGGAAAGTATAGCCTTTGTCGAGCGGTAGTTGCGTTCAAGCTTGTAAACCTTTGCTTGGGGGAAGTCCTTATCGAAGCGCAGAATATTTTCAATCTCCGCGCCGCGCCAGCCGTAAATGGACTGGTCGTCGTCGCCGACGGCGAATAAATTTCCGTGCCGTGAAGCAAGCAGCTTTATAATATCGTACTGTACTTTATTGGTATCCTGAAACTCGTCCACCAAAATATATTTGAACTTGTCCGCAAGGTAGTCCAGCGTTTCCCTGTCGCGCTTTAAAAGGCGCAAGGTTTCCAGAAGCAAATCGTCAAAGTCAAGCGCGTTGTTTGCGCGAAGGTGGCTGTTGTACTTATCGTACGCAGTTACGATTTTATCTATACCGAATTCGTCGCGGTATTTTCTGTAATATTGGTCGGGGTCTAAGCCGAGCATTTTTGCGTTGCCTATGTGGTATTTTGCCGACTTTAACAGCTTCTCGTCGTCGTAGTCAAGCTCCTGAAAGGTCTTTTTTATAACGTTGGCGCGCTCGGTTTCGCTGTAAATGGAAAAGTTGGACTTAAAGCCAGCCCTGTCCGCGAACTGCCGCAGAATTTTTACGCACATGGAATGTATGGTGCATATCCACTTTGCGTTTTCGGCTTCGCCGCCTATCATCTTCAAAAGCCTTTCCTTCATTTCGCCTGCCGCCTTATTGGTAAAGGTTATGGCAAGTATCTGCGAAAGCGGCGCCTTGTCCTCGCGCAGAATATATGCAATGCGCGAGGTTAAAACGCGCGTTTTTCCGCTGCCTGCGCCGGCAAGCACCAAAACTGCGCCCTCCGTGTCGCACACGGGTTTTTTCTGTTCTTCGTTGAGTGAATCGAGTATGCCGTCCATATGAAAAAATTATATCACAGCCCTTTGAAAAACACAAATATAAAAGCCCCCGACAACGGGGGTTTTTAAATCATTTCCGCCTTTAAAACAAAAGCTCCTTTTCCCTTTTGTAACGCTCTAACGCTTTCAAATATTTTGCGGAAAGCTCCAAAGAATACCTTTGCTTATCCGCATAGGAAAGTTTATCGTAATACTCCCTGTCGGTCAATCTGCCCAAGGCGTCGGAAACCTCTCCCTCGGTATCTAAAAGATTTTTAACCTTTAAGTAAAATTCGTCCTGCCGTTCGCCCTTGATTTCCTTTTGTACCCTGCCGCATATCGTTGATTTGACCTTAGTTTCGCTTAAACCTTTTTCACGCGCAAACGACGCGCCTTCGTCCAGATTCTTTTTGAATTCATCCCAGAAGTTGTTTTTCAGCCGCTGTTTGGCGGCTCTTGCCATAAGTTTCAAATCTTCCATACATCTCCTTTTGCGCGTTTTTTAAGAATGTAAAAAACGGCAGTATGTTACATATATCGACTTATTTTAATTTGAAAAAGGTCCGTCCGATTGTTTATCGGACAGACCTTTCAGTTTTAGTTTTTATTTCTTTTTCTTGCCGCTTCGGCTTTCTTGCGCTTCTTCACGGAAGGGGATTCGTAAAATTCTTTTTTACGTAAATCGCCGATTATTCCGTCACGGGAGCACTTTCTTTTAAAACGCCTTAAAGCGCTTTCAACCGATTCGTTTTCGCCTACCTTTATCGTTGACATACCTTAACTCACCCCGCTCCGCCATTTGCGCATTAGTCGTTGAATTTTTCAACGCTTACAAATTATACCAAACACGAAAATATAAGTCAACTTAAAATATGCAGGGTTTTAAAAAAAATAATTCAGCTGTACTGAATTGATTTAAAATTTACAGCAAGCCGCAAAGGACCAAAACGCTGTTAATAACCAAGCCCGTGACGGCGGAAATTACGTACAGGGCGAGCACGAAAAGGATATTTCTTTTGATTTTTTTGGTGTTTTTAAAAAGCACTACAAGCCCCACGCCTGCGTTACAGCACAGACCTGCCACGCAGCTGCCGAAGGTTATGCCGTTATAAATATAAGTTTCGGTTATTATTACGCTTGACGCGCAGTTTGGTATAAGACCAATTACGGCGGTTATAAACGGTTGGAAGTACGCGCCGCCTATTAACGATTCCGCAATTTTTTCCGTTCCTACAGCGTCTATTATAAACCCGAAAATCAGGTTTACTATTAAAAGGTAAAAAGCTATTTTAAGCGAGTGAATTAACGGTTCCCATAAAAATACGTTAATATCGCTTTTGCCGTCGTGTTCCCTGCCGCAGGAATAAGCGTGTATTTCCTCAACGGGTTCTATTTCCGCAAGCTTTTCGCCGGACAGTAAAAAGTTTACCAGATAACCGACGCCTACGCCGACCAAAAGCTTAATAACCACTATCGGCATAATAGACGCGGCGGCGGTGCCGCTTGAAAGCATTATTATAAACGCCTCGTCCGAGGTGGCGAGGAAAACGGCAAGCAGCGTGCCCGTGCGGATAAGACCCTTATCGTACAGCTTTGCCGCCATAACCGAAAAGCCGCACTGCGGAATTAAGCCCGTAGCCGAACCGATTAAAGGCGCAAGCCTGCCCTGCAATATTTTTTTGTTGCGCGCAAAGGACGTTCTGTGTTCCAGAAACTCGATTAATATATATATTACGAGCAGGAACGGAAATACCTTTACAGTGTCTAAAAGCGCGTCTAAGATAACGTCAAGCATAGCTTCCCGCGGCGCCAAAAAAATTTAGGCGCGTTAAAAATTTATCAGTAAATTACTTATTGACGGGTTTTTCCGTTTTTAAACGCCCTCCGCATTTTTCGGAGGGCTTTAAAATTCAGCTTATTTTCTTTTTTTGTCGTGCTTTTTTGGGGTCAGCTTTTCTTTAAGCTCCTCTTCCTCTTTAAAGGTCAGGGGCTTGAAGTCCGCGTCCGCGTGACCCGTTTTAATATAACCCTCGTCTCTGGCAAGAAGCGTTAAGCGCGTTTCGCCGTCGAAAAGGTACAGGCGCGATAAGTCGAATTTGATTTTTGTTTCCGCACCCTTGCTAATTTTGCCGTCGGACTTGATTTTTACAGAGTGACCGTCTGCGGTGACTTCGGCGTATTCTCCGTCAACCGCGGCTACGGTTGCCGCGATTTCGCCGCCGACCTCCGCATCTTCGGGGCGGATACCGACGATTACCGTCTTTTCCGCGTTGGCGTATTCGTCTATATTCTCAAAACGTTTTACAATGTTTTCGGGCAGGGCAAGTTTTATATTGCCCTCCTCCGCAAAGTAGCCTTCATCGGTTTTTATTATTTTAGCGTTATTGATAAAGTTTATTGTGGGCGAGCCGATGTAGAATGCGACGTACGCGTTAGCAGGGTAATCGTAAAGATTTGAAGGCGTATCTATCTGCTGGATAAAGCCGTTTTTCAGAATCAATATACGCGTGCCTATCGTAAGCGCTTCGGAAAGGTTTTTCGTGGAATATACGAACGAACCCTCCATTCTCGCCTGAAGATTTATAATTACGTTCAAAAGCTCGGCGCGGAGCTTATCGTCCAAGCCGGACAAAGGCTCGTCCAATAAATAAAGCTTGGGTTCCCTGACTATCGCCCTGCCGATTGCCGTGCGCTGTTTCTGCGCCGCCGTCAGAACCTTGGGCTTACGGTATAATACGTCGGTAAGTCCCAAAATATTCGCCGCGGCTTTCACGCGTTGGTCAATGAGTGTGCGCGGAGCTTTCCTAAGCTTGAGCCCGAAGCCCATATTGTCGTACACGGTCATCGTGGGGGATAAGGTCGAGCTGGAAAATACCATCGCCAGCTCCCTGTCCTTGGGGTCGGCTTCGGTCATATCCTTGCCGTCGATTAAAATTTCGCCGCCGGACGCGTCCTCAAGCCCCGCGATTACGCGGAGAAGGGTTGACTTGCCGCTTTTTTCTCCGCCCATTACGACGAGAAATTCCCTGTCGGTCGTTTCCAAATTTATATTGTAAAGGGCTGTAACGCCCGAGGGATAAACCTTGTCTATTCCGTTCAGCTTTAAACTTGCCATATAAAACTCCTGCCGTCGGCTGTGCGTCGGTCTACATAATAATAACATAAAATTAAATTTTTACCAATCTTTCAACAGCGAAATTTGATATTTTTTTAAATTTAGCTTTAAGTTTTAAAAAACCGCACAAATTTTTTGAAATTTCCGCCGTAATATGGTAATATTAAAATATGAACGCGCGTAACTTTGACAAGCTGATGTGTGAACAGATTGAAAACGCGGGAAGCGGAAAAAAGCTTTTACTGCACTGCTGCTGTGCGCCCTGTTCTTCCGCGTGCCTTGAAAGGCTTGCGGCAAGTTTTGAAATTTGCGCGCTTTTTTACAACCCCAACATCGAGGACGTTGAATACCTTAAAAGAAAAGCCGAGCTTATCCGCTTTCTAAGCGAAACGGGATACGCAACCGTTTTGGACTGCGACCACGACACTTCCGAATTTTATCAAGCCGTAAATGGCTTGGAAAAAGAAAAGGAAGGCGGCGCGCGTTGCGCAAAGTGTTTTGAGCTGAGGCTTGCAAAGACGGCGGAAATTGCCGCGGTGCAAGGGTTTGATTACTTTTCCACCACTCTTACTTTAAGTCCGTTAAAGAATGCAAACCTTATTAACGCAATAGGCGAAGGTCTGCAAACCGAAAACGCTAAATGGCTTTATTGCGATTTTAAAAAGCGCGGCGGCTATTTGAGGAGCCTGCGACTTTCCAAGGAGCATAACCTTTACAGGCAGAACTTCTGCGGCTGCGTATTTTCCAAGCATAACAGTTGAAAAAATAATTAAAGCGTGATATAATTTTACTAATTAACAACGCCGGAATTTTCAGTGCGGATTTATTCCGCCCGTTGAAAAACCACGGCTTCGGCAAGCCCGCGCCGAACCCAACGCCGCGAGCCTTGCACGAGAAGGACTTTCTATGGATATTAACCGTTACACCCCGTCCTACGGGATCAATCAAAAGCATATGAAAAAGCTTGCGGACTTTTCCACCGAGGAGCTTTTTGAAATACTTTACGCAACCAAGGCGATTAAGGCGAAATTCCTTGCGCACGAAAACACGCAGATTTTGCAGGGCGTTACCGTTGCATTGTTATTCGGCGACACGTCGCTGAGGACGCGTTCCGCACTCGAAATAGGTATAAGACAGTTAGGCGGCGTTTGCGTCAATTTGCCGTACAGCCGCGACGATATGCTTGCAGGCGAAAACGTGCAGGATATAGTGAACGTAATCGAGCGCTACGGCGTAGGAGCTATCGTAACGCGCGGAATCAACCAGAAGGACTTGGACGAATTCTGCGCGGTTTCGGATATTTCTATAATTAACTCCACGAGCGACGAATTCGTTCCCTTGCAGGCAATTTGCGATATTTACACCGTCTGGGAAAAGACGGGAAGGCTTGAAGGCTTGAAAATTGCCTACGTAGGCAAAGGCGGAAACAATGCGGCTTCCTTGATTATGGGCGCAATAAAATGCGGTATGGAGGTTGCAGTTGCAACTCCGCGCGAATTTGAAATCAAGCGCGAGCATCTTCTGCACGCCGAGCAATACGGAAAAATTTTCGTAACCGATAATCCCGTTGAAGCCGTGCGCGACGCGGACGTTGTGTATACGGACAGCTACGATTACCATACGCCCGTTTCCGAAGCCGAAAGAAAAATTCTTCTGCCGTATCAGGTCAACGGCGCGCTTTTCAGCTATGCAAAGCACAACGCGCTGTTTATGCACTCCCTCCCTGCGCGGCGCGGCGTGGAAGTAACCGCAGACGTTATCGACGGAAAGAACAGCGTTGTTTTGGAACAGGGAGAAAACAAGCTGCATACCATTAAAGCTATACTTGCACTGCTTATAAAATAGTTAAAAAATGTTAAACCGCTTCAGGCTTTTCGGCTTGAAGCGGTTTTTTTACTGTAAATCTATTACAACGATTTCGGGGCGGTTGAAAAGGCGAAGCGGAAATTCGGAATTCCCCAGTCCGCGCGAGATTATCATTTTACACCCTTCCTTTTCGTGAAGTCCCTGCGTGTACTTTGGAAACCTGCCCTGTTTGGGCGCGTACAAGCCCCTGCCCGTAAAGGGTATGCGCCACTGTCCGCCGTGCGCGTGTCCGCAGAGCGTTAACGGGAAGCCTGCCTTTGCGTAGCTTTCAAAATGCTGAGGTTCGTGCGCCAGCAAAAGCTGTTTATTATCCGGCGCTATTTTATCGACCGTGCCGTTTTTAAGAGAAGCGCCGTTCAAGCCCGTAACCGTAACGCCGCACACTTTTGCCGTTTCGTCGTCCAAAACCATTGCACCAGCTTCCTTTAAATCTTTGCGGAAAAAGCGGTAGCCTTTGTTGCGCATTTCGTGGTTGCCCGAAACGAAAACGACAGGCGCGATTTCTTTGAGCGCGGAAACGGTATACAGCGCGACGGTTTTGTTTTTAGGCGTGTATAAATGAATTATATCGCCCGTAATTACAATAAAGTCGGGCTTTAAAGCTTTAACCCTTTTAATCAGCCGAGCGTTGCGCCTTCCGAAGCTTTTGCCGTGCAAATCGGAAAGATGAACTATCCTTTTGCCTGACGCGCCGTTTACGCTGACTTTATAGCGCGTAGTCGTCAGGCAGGAATTATTGAACCACACGAACAGCCATAAAAGCGCGGCAAGCGCAAAAACGCCGAGCAGTATATAAAGCCAGAGAAAATTCATTCAACCTCCGCAACTATCCGGTAAATCGCTTTACCCTGCGACTTAAACAATTTTTCGTGCTCGGTTTCAACGTCGCCTTTGACGGGGTTGTTTTTCAGATCCTCGCACGTGCTTAAAATTTTATAGCCAGACTGCTTATAGCTTTCAAGCGAGAAAAGATAAAAGCTTTTATCGTCCGTCTTTTGTATAATCTGTCCGTGCAGCGTTAATATTCCGCGGTAGATTTCAAGAAATTTCGGGTGGGTAAGGCGCTGTTTTTTGTAGCCCTCCTTGGGGAGGGGATTGGAAAAGTTCAGATAAATTTTTTCAACGCTTTCGGTATTGAAGTACTTGGAAAGCACCTCCGCCGCGCAGTTTAAAAAGTAGACGTTTTTCAGTCCCTTTTCCTTAGCAAGTTCAAGCGCGTCTATTAAAACGTTTGAAATTTTTTCGCATGCGACGAAATTTATATCAGGGTTTTGCTCCGCCGTTTCGCAGACGAATTTGCCCTTGCCGCAGCCTATTTCAAGACGTATAGGATTATTGTTTTTAAAAATTTTTTCAAAGTCGATATATTCCTTAATCTGCGCCGAGCGTTGCATATTCTTGTCCGACAAATCGCTGACGGTTAAAATATCACGGCAGGCGTAAAGGCGTTCGTCAAGGTTACTTTTTCTGTGCATTCTCATAACCGCATTTTAACACAGCGCATAAAAAAACGCAAACTCTTTATTTGTATATGAACACGCAAAAAATTCGGTTACCTGATTACGCCGTTAATACTCGGTACAAAACGATAACGCCGCCGCGCAAAAAGCTTTTTGCGCGGCGGCGTCTGATTTACCATGCACCGTCAGTTCATACTCTGAATATCGATTTCGTACTTTATCTCCATACGCGTTAAAATATCGTCCTTGAACGCGTCGTAATACTTATGGTTGTATTTGTGCAGAAGGCTTTTCACCGCCAGCAGGTCGCAGTCTGTTTCCCTGCAAGTATTTAAAAGATTTGCAAAGCGTTCCTCCACTTCCTTTTCCGCCGACTTTAAAACCTCAGCAGATACTACGTCGTCGTTGGAAACGTCCTTGGGCACTATTGCCTTTTTTACGCCCTGAACCTGAGCTTTGGCTTTAAAGCTTACCGTAAGCGTCGGCTTACCTTCTTTAACTTTGAGCTTTACTCCGCCGTCGGCATTTTTAAGACCCAAGGTATAGCTGGTGCCTTCGTGATCGAAGGGGAGCACTGCAAGGCGGATGTCGTTGTTTATAATATCAAGCGCGAAGGACTGGGTTTCGTCAAGCATGCCCTTGAATTTGCCGTCGGAAAAAATTGCCGTTCTGCGCGCGGTAAATTCCAACGGTTCGTCGCCGCCGGCGCCGCTTTGTCCGCTTTGTCCGCTCGTGCTTCCTCCGCCCGAACCGCCCTGACCGCCTTCGCCAGAGCTTCCGCCCGAGCCTCCGCCTGACGAGCCGCCTCCGCTTTCGCCGTTACCACCGCTTTCACTGCTTTCGCCGCCGACGGAATCACCGCCGCCGTTTTCGGAAGTGCCCTGTTTATTGGCTTCGATATACGGCATATAGCATGCTTTACTGACTGAAAAGCCCGCTTCCGCAATGTCCTTTAAATTCACGCTGGAAACGTTAGCGGATTTTTTAAGCTCGTCCGAAAGCACCTGCCGTATCGCTTCGGTTGTTTCCGAATTTAAAGACGCCGTTTTGGAAAGCATATCCGACGCCTTGCCTTCGCACATTGCGACAAGAGCGGTCAGCTCGGAATAGTTGCGCCGGTAAAAACAGCTTAGCACTTTAAAAAGCTCTTCTTTCTGGCATTCCTCGCCTATTAAAATAAGCTTGCAAAATAAAAGCTTGGGGTAATATCCCGTCTTGGCATTTATTTCATTAAGGGCGTCGGCAACCGTAAAGCCGCTGCCCTGCACCTGCGTGTACTGAATACTGTCACCGTTTTCCGAAGGCTGAGGCACGGCAATCTGCGCAGTAACCTGTACTTCGCCGTCCTCTACGTCAACTCCGACCGCGACTATTATGGAGGTTTTGTGGATATCCACCAGTCCAAAGTCGTTGGAAAAGAACAGTCCCAATAATATTATAAGAAGCGACCAGTAAACGACTACGGCAAGTTTTTTTACAAGTTTATCACTGCGCTTTATCATCTTTTATTCCTCCTTGGCAGCGCCCATGCAAGCAGCGGAAGAATATTCGCAAATATTACGAACACAATCCACATCCACTTTTCATAGACCGTATGAATTGAGTGGAATTTGCTGTCGAACACGACTAAAATTATTAGGAGCGCGGCGTTGACTATAAAAGAAATTACGTTTTTATCGGAATAGCCCGTGCATTTTTTTACGCAGTGAACGGTCAACTGAATATTTAATACCAGCGCGAACAGCATTGCTATTTCAAGGATATACAGCGCAATTAAATCGATTCTTCCCAGCATTTCAATCGCAGGGAAAAACAGCGAAATTTTGGAAATTGCAAACTGCCTTGACATTGCCAGATCGCCGTATACCCCGTAAAATATGAAGAGCATAAAAAGCGTGATTGCCGCGCCGCCTATATAGGAAACCGTAATTCTTGCCGCGTCCCACTTTTTATATTTGAAGCGCCCCATAAACATTAACAGCCAGCAGGGTTCGGAAAATCTGTACAGGGTTGACAGCGAGCCGCCGAAAATGCTTTTGACGGGCGTCTTTAAAACGGGCAGAAAGTTATCCCACTTGACTTCAACCAAAGCCATAACGAATATGCAGAGCATCGCCAGCAAAAATACCGGCAGGCAGATATCCGCGCTTCTGCCTATATTTTTAAAGCCCTTGGTTCCTGCGTAAACGGAAAAGAAAAAGAACGGCACAAACACGAGGAGCGAAGGTATGGTATCGTAGAAGATTGCGTGCACGTACAGCTTCTGCTCGAACATAGGAATAAGCGCCGTTAAAAAGAAGAACGCCGCAAACAGCCCGTAAACTATCCTTGCAAATACGTTGCCCAGCGCTCCTTCCAACAGCTCGAACAAAGTTTTGTCGGTTTTTGAACAAAGGAAGCTCACCGCCCAGATAATTACGCCCTGTATGAAAAAATCAATCAGAGCCGGAAAAAGCAAATCCCTGCCGCAAGCCGCGCTTAAAAGCGTGGGATAAATTATAAGCTTTGATACCGCGGTATACGTCAAGAGTATAAAACAGATTTGTCTGGTACACATTTTCATTTTTGTTTTAACCTCACTTTATCCCTGACGTTAAGCGACTCGGGGCGGTTTTTCAGTAACGAAGAATTGGCTTTTACCATTCCGTCGTATAAATCATTTTTAACGAGCGGCGCAAACGGACACAGAAGAGGCGTGCCGTATGACTGCTCGGTTACGAGGTAGCATATCAAAAAACATATAAACACTACTATACCGAAAGGACCTATGGAACCTGCTATAATCAGGAATATCCACCTGAGCGTAGTAGTCGTTTCCACCAAGTCGGGAGTGGTGTAAAGACAGATTGCCGACAGGGCGATGATAATTATCGCAGGCGAAGAAATTATACCGGCCTTGACCGCCGTATCGCCCAAAACCAAAGCGCCGACGACGGACAGCGCAAGCCCGACGTATTTCGGCATTCGGATAGAGGCTTCGTTCAAAACCTCTAAAACGAACAGCGTGAAGAACATTTCCACACTGGGCGACAGCGGCAAGCCCGAAATCGAGCTGGAAATTTTTAACAGAAGCTGAAACGGGATCAACTGTATTTTGAAAAGCTGCGCGGAAATGTACAGCGCCGGCAGAAAAATTCCGACTATTATGGAAAGGAACCTTATTATTCTTAATACGGTGGAACGGTACGAAAGCGCGTAATAGTCCTCCGACGCCTGCATATCCTCCACTATCATATACGGAACGGTAATCGCTATCGGAGAGCCGTCCACGATAAGCCCCACTCTGCCTTCGCATATTTTCGCGCAGAAAATATCCGGTTTTTCGGTTGTGCCGTTGCGCTTGAAAAGCGAACGCGGTTTTTTTGAAATGAACTGCGATATATAAGACGAATCGGGTATAAGGTCTATTTCATTCTTCGCCAACTGCTTTTCAATCTTTTCGGGCAAACCTTTTTCACACACGCCGTCAAGATAAATCATTGCGACGGCGGTATCCGAGCGTTTGCCCGTCTTTAACATTTTGACCTGCATATTTTCGCTTTTAACGCGCTTTCTGACAAGACCGAGATTTGTCTTTATGTCCTCGGTAAAGCCTTCGCGCGGACCTTTTATTACTATCTGCGTGGGTGGCTCTGCAGGGGTTCTTCCGGGGGGATTTTTAAGACCTATTATAAAGAAGTCCTTTTCGCCGTCTACGAACAACACGGCGTTGCCGTCCGAAACCTCCTTTATTGCGTCCTTTATCTTTTTTCCGTCTTTAACCTCGGGAGAAGCCAATAAAAGCTTGACGTCGTCCAGCTTTATATCCTCTTTCGCGGCGCGCAGGGGTTTAACCACCAGTTCACCCAAAAGCTGCTTATCCGCAAGACCGTCCGCATAAATTGCCGCGAACTTTTTTCCGCTTAAGGAATTAAACTCGAAAACTATTATATCCTGTGAAGTTAAAACGTCCTTAACTCCCTTTATATTCTTTTCCAACGTAACCATAAAAATATTTTCCGCAGAAATTTATTAAAAATACTTGACAATTCATACTATGTTATGTATAGTATTAGACAAAGCGGAGTATTTTTATGGATATTCAACTCAAAAAAGGCATACTCGACGTGTGCGTCCTGCACGCTATTGCCGGCGGCGAAAGCTACGGATATAAGATAATAAGCGATTTGCAGGGCATAATAGAAATATCGGAAAGCACGCTCTACCCCATTTTAAAGAGGCTGGAGGCAGGCGGCTTTTTAACCACGCGCACGGCGGAACACAACGGCAGACTGAGGAGGTATTACAAAATTACCAACCTCGGCTTAAAGAAGCTTGTTTCGGGCAGAAACGATTTGCTGGAAATAGGCGTAATTTACAAAAAGTTATTCGGAGGCAGAATATGACTTACAACGAATGGAGAGATGAGTTAAAATCAAACCTTTTAAGCGTTTCCGAAAGCGAAAGGCGGCGCGTTTTGGACTACTACGCGGAAGCGTATGCAGACAGGCGCGACGCGGGGTTTACGGAACGCGAGATAATCGACGACTTCGGCGCGCCCTACGACGCCGCGCAGAGAATTTTATCCGAGCATGGCGATACGGAATATTTTGAAGCGCCGCGCTATAACGATTACGGTGCGGACGGCTACGGCAAAGATAAAAAAAGTGCGCGCGAAATACGGCGCGAAAGCCGCGAGGAAGCAAAACGGCTTGCAGAAGAAGCTAAGCGCGAAAGGCAGGACACAAGGCAAGCTCCGCCTCCTCCGCCTCAGCAACAGTACGATAACAGGCAATATAACGGCGGATATGCCGCCCAGCCCAAAAAGCGCGAGGACTACACTTGGGTATTCGTGCTGCTGTGCGTTATATTCTGCGTGCCCTTGTTCGGGCTTATAATGACTATGGTCGGCATAACCATAGGCGTATGCGTTGCGCCGTTCGCACTGCTGATAACGGGAGTTGCGTTTATAGGCAGCGGCGTGGGCACCATGATAGGCGGAAGCATAGGCGCAGGGCTTTGCACTGCCGGAGTAGGCTTTATAATATTCGGCGTAAGCATAGTGCTGTTTCCGCTGTTTACGAAAATTATTTCGCTTATGTGGAAGCTGTTCAAAATGTTCTTCTCTTGGGTTAAATCGTTGTTTTCAGGTAAGGAGGTTGCCGCATGAAAGGCATAGTTAAAGGCTTGATAGCAGGCGGAATTATTATCGGCATAGGAATAGCCGTGCTTTTGATAGGTCTTTCCCTAAACGACTGGAAATTTACAGGAAACGTAAAATTCGAAATGCAAACGTTCACCGCGGAAAACGAAAACACCGCTATGGATATAAAGGTAAGAACGGGTTCGGTTAAAACGGAGTTTTACGACGGCGACAGAATCGTTATAGAATACCCCGTGGCAAAAAACTTTACCACTAACGTTACGGAGCGCAACGGCAAGGTAACCTTCGACGGGCTCAGGCGCAAGTGGTACGTAGCTTTCTGGCTTTCGATAGACGTACCCGATACGGTTATTAAGCTTCCGCGCGGCATAGCATACGATATGAATTTCGATATGAACGCCGGAAGCGCAAGTCTTTGCGACGGTGAATACGGTTCCGTTTCCGTGGATATAGACGCAGGCTCTTTCCGTTGCGGAAACATAGTTTGCACTACCCTTAAATGCGATATAGACGCAGGTTCGATAAAAGCTGCTTCAGCGGAGTGCCAAACCTTTAACTGCACGGTAGACGCAGGAAACGTTGAAATAGGCAAGCTGACCTGTAACGACGCGTTTATAGATATAGACGCAGGCTTTATGAAAGCAAGCTTTACCGGCGCACAGGAAGAATACAACATTTATACAAAGGTTGACGCTGGCAAATGCAACGTATCCTCACAGAACGGCAACACCGATAAAAAAATAAATATCGATGTAGACGCCGGAAAGGTTGAGCTCTATTTCGGGATTTGACAAGCTGAATATAAAAATGATAAAATACAGCCGTTAACGCGGCTGTATTTTTTAAATTTATTTTAACGGCGTATACCTCCGCTGCAATATATTAGTTTAACGCAGGTCAAACGAAAAAGGATAACACTGATGAAATTCGATTACGAAGCAAAATATTTCAATCCCCGACACACCTTGGAATGCGGACAGGTTTTCCGCTTCAAGCCATACAGGGACGGCTATTTGGTAAATTCCGCAGACAAGCTGTGCTACGTGCATACAGACGGAAACAAGACGGTTGTGGAAAGCGGAGATAACGATTATTTTTACAATTACTTCGATTTAGGGCGCGACTATTCAAAGATTGTGGAAAAAGCCAAGTCTTATAATATTCCGCTGCTATCGCGCAGTGCCGAAATCTGCAAAGGACTAAGAATTTTAAACCAGAACCGCGAGGAAATGATTTTCTCGTTTATAATTTCACAGAACAACAACATACCGCGCATTAAAGGAATTATCGAAAAAATTTGTTCGGGCATTTGCACGGAGCGCGAAAGCGAGTTCGGTAAGTACTTCCCCTTCCCCACCTCTTCGGAAATCGCAGGCGCGGGCGCGGAATTTTTCAAGAGCGCAGGCGCAGGATACAGGGACGTATTTTTAGCCGAAACGGGTGCACGGATTGCCGCCGAGAGTATAGCGCACCTTGATAATCTGGACGCGGAAAAGCTTAGATTCGAGCTTTTGACCTACAAGGGAATCGGACCTAAAGTTGCCGACTGTGTTGC
This sequence comes from uncultured Clostridia bacterium, assembly GCA_947175515.1. Lineage (GTDB taxonomy): Bacteria > Bacillota > Clostridia > Christensenellales > Borkfalkiaceae > Coproplasma. Next base: position 17,399 of record CAMWNA010000037.1, read on the forward strand.
GCTGTTCGGCTTCAACAAGTGTGCGAGCTTTCCCGTAGATACTTGGATAGAAAAAGTTTACCGTGAGGACTTAAAGGGCGGACTTTCGGACAGAAAAAAGATTGCCGCGTACCTTTCGGGATTGTTCGGCGAATATTCAGGTTTCATTCAGCAGTATCTTTTTTACGGAAAACGGGCAAACTTATAGCGTGCCAGATTATTTTTCACACGGCGTGTGCGCCGAAATCATTTACGAAAAACTTGAAAGCAAATACAGAAGCAAAATTACGTCAAAAACACTGTACCTTTTAGGGGCGCAGGGCGGCGACGTATTTTTTGCGTATAACGTGAAGCCCACAAAGACCAATTTGGGGCGGACCATGCACGCAATGAACGCGGTTGACCTTTTTGAAAAGCTGATACGCGGCAACCCCTCCTTCGCGGCGGGATTTGCAACCCACTACGCTTTGGACTGCACGCTTCACCCTGAAATTTACGCGTACGAGCGGACAAAGCGTTCGCCGCTTTCGCACATAAAATTCGAAAACGATTTGGGGCTTTTCATAAGCCGCAAATACGGACTGCGCAGGCAGATAATACCGCGTGAAAAGGTGCTTGCCTGCACATACGCCGTTTACGACACCGCGAAGTTTATTGAGCCTAGCATAACGGTAACGGGCGTTGAACGGTGCCTGAAGCGGCACTTTACCTATACGCGGTTCCTGTACCGCAGAAAAAAGCAGAATTACAAATGCGCATACGATTTTAAAAAGCTTTCAGACAGCGTTGACGACGCCGTGGATTTGGGCGTGCTTGCAGTAAAGTGCGTGCTTGACGGCAGGATAGACCCCGACGTATTCGGCAGAAGCTTTTTACAGAAATAAGATGAAAGAGATTCTTAGCTTACGCCGAAAACGACGTACTAAGCAAAATTTATTGTAAGGGCTCGCGGCTTTCAGC
>CAMWNA010000038.1 GCA_947175515.1 uncultured Clostridia bacterium
TTATATTCCTTAATAATTAATCTGCGGTTTTTAAAATTAAATGAGCCAAATCAAGGGCGCACTTACTGCCGATTATACCTGCGCCCATATCTACGGCGGTTTGCATTTCCGTAAAGGTGGAAACTCCGTCCGCTTTTACGGTGCATTTGTCCTTTACTATCGTTTTGATTTTTGAAAGCGTTTCGCAATCGTAACCGGCTGACGACGAGGTTCTGAGCGAGGTTACACCGCAGTCGGCGGCAATAGCGCAGACTTTGGATAGCTCCTGTGCGGTTAAATATTCGCTTTCAACGTTTATTCGAAGCGCGCGGAATTTAACGGCTTTTTTAAGTTTTTTGAACTCACGCTTCAAATAGCTCCAATTTCCGTCCTTTATCTGAGAGATTGGTGCGGTTACCTCCGCTTCGTCCACTCCCTCCTTTACGGCTTGTTTGACTGCCGCGACTTTGACCTTGGTGGTTTCGCCGCCGTGGGGAAGGGAAATGCAGGCAATGAGCGAGGTTTGGGGGTCCTTACCTAAAAAGTGGACGCAATGTTTGACCTGATTTGGAAGAACGCACACTGCGCCGAGCTTTAAGCGGTTGGCTTCCTGACAGGCGCGGCGGAGTTCGGCTTTAGATACGGTTGCGTCGGTTAAGTCGTATTCAAGCTTGGTTACCTGAGCCGAAGCCGCCTCCATATTGAGTTTGCGTTTAAAGTCTGCATAGAGTTTTTTTTCGGTAATTTCTTCGTCGGTCTGTTCTTCAAGAGATAAATCTGACATATTCTACCTTTTTATATATAAATATTTAAAATTTTTCAATTTTTTGAACCGTGCGGAAGTTATAATTTAGGTATGTTCATTGGAATTTTATATTTGTTTTTGACTTTCGTTATCTGTTTTATTCTAGTTCACCTAATAAAACTTGCGCATATGGGGCTGAAAAGCACGAAAAAGAAGCCTGAACCGCCCCCTGAGAAAAAGCCTGAGCCGAAGCCCGAGCCGGTATATTACATAGTTGAAAAAAAACGGTCGAAAAAGGCGAGCTATTCGGAGCCGAAGGAAATTAAATTCAAAAAGTAAACTGACGGTATAAACGCGGACGGTATAATTTTTTTATCAGTCCTCGTAACGCGTTAAGTTTTTGCCGTCTTCCCAAAGGCGCTCCAAGCGGTAAAAGTCGCGTTCTTCGTCGCCGAAGAGGTGAATTATTACGTCGGCGTAGTCCAACACCGCCCATCTTCCGCCCTGCACGCCTTCGCGCCTGCGGGGTGTAATTTCATACTCCTTTTCAAGCTTTTCTTCCAAGTGTTCCGCAAGGGCTTTGACCTGCGTTTTAGACCTGCCGCCTGCGATTACGAAATAGTCGCACAGGCTGGTCTTTTCTTCTACAGCGATATAAATTATATCGTTAGCCTTTCTGTCGGATAAGATTTTGCAGATTAATCGGGTTTTTTCGTTACTAGTCATTTTTATTTCCTTTTAAATATTCGTATGCTTGTACGGTCAGCGGATATACTTCCTCTCCCGTGGAATTCAAGTATTTAAGCTGGTGTTTAAGCGCAGCTTCCATAGCCTTATCGATATTATCGGCAAAAACCGTGCGCAAGTATTCAACGCCTTGAAAAGTTCTGCCTTCTTCCAGCATATCGGAAAGAAATATTAATTTATCAAGCGCGGTCATATCGGGTTTACCGCTTGCGTGGCAGCGGATAGCCTGCAAAATATTGCCGTCAGTTATACCGAACATTTTTTCGGCAACGTACGCGCCGGCGTACTGGTGGATAACTGGGTCGGGAACGCCGTCGGGAATTTCAAAGCCCTGAAGCTCATTACAGTCAGGTTTTAAATATTTGGCGCAGTCGTGCAGGGCGGCGGCGGTCAATGCGTCCTTTTCGTCCACTCCTGCGCGGCGGCAGTTTTCCGTTGCCGTGACTGCGACGCGGACGGTATGCGCCCAGCGGCTTTCCGTAAGGTAATTTTTTACCTTCTGTAAATCGCGACGTGCGTAAAGGCCGTTTTGCTGTATATATTCCGCGCAGGGCTTCGGGACCAACCGCGAAATATCTTCACCGAGGGCGGCAAGCGTTCTTACGCGTGACGAACTGACGTTTGCGCCTACGTAACTGAACGTCTGAACCTTGTTTTTAAAGCGCTGACTATAAACAGCGAGTGCATTGTTTAAAGAATTTTCAACATTTCGCGCGCACGCGGCGAGGGTGACGCAATTTAAGATTTCTTCAGGGTTTTTCCAGTCGGGGAAATTTTTAAGCATATCTGCGCCGACGATAAAATAAAGCGCGTCTTGTGGGAATTTTTGTCTGAACGCGCGGCAGGTTATATAAGAATAGCTAGTGCCGCCGTTTTGTATTTCAAAGTCGGAAACCTCTACGCATTCCATATCCGCAAACGCAAGGCGGCATATATTAAGCCTGTCCTGCGCGGACGGACAAAGACCTTTTTTATTGGGTGTGGAAAAAGAAGGCACGATAATGACCTTATCGAGCGCAAGCGAGGCTAAAGCGGCTTTGACTATATTAACGTGTTCGTTGTGGACGGGGTTGAAGGTGCCGCCGAAAATTGCTATTTTCATATTGCGTTTATTATGCGCGGATTCAGTCAATAATTTTTCTATGAAAAAAATTAATCTGCCGCTGATACTGGATACCGTTTTCGCGGCGCTGTGTGCGTTTTTACTGTTTTTTACCGCTATAAGATACTACACGCGCAGCGCGGGCATTGCGCTTGCGTTCGCTATCGTTGCGTGCCTGCTGTTCGGGGCGCTGAGCTTTCTGTACATAAGCAGAAAGCAGAACAAAAAACTTTTACTGTCGCGCGACGAAAAAAACAAAAAATTACTTTCGTTGCACCTTTCGCTTTCCTCGGACGAGTATATCAGCGACCTGTTTGCAAAGGCTTTAACCTGCGCGGACGAAGCCGCAGAAATTAAAGGCGGTAAAATTTTTACGGATGACTGCGCGTATTTTTTTAACTTCCGTATGCAGGCGCTTTCCGAGGACGATATTGCGAAAGTTATCAAATACGACTGCGATAAAAAGAAAATTATTTATTGCAGCCGCACCTCTATCGAAGCGGCCGCGCTTGCCGAAAATTTTTTAATAGAGATAAAGCAGATTGACGCGGCTTATTCGCTGTTAAAGGAAAAAGATTTACTGCCCGAAAAGTACGTTTACGAGGGAGCGAAAAAAATAAGCGTATGGAAGCGAGTTAAGGCAAGGTTCACACGCAAGCTGAGCGCGCCGCTTTTCTGGTCGGGCGCCGGACTGTTATTTTTAAGCTACTTCACTTTCTTTCCTATTTATTATATAGTAATCGGCGGAATTATGCTGATACTTTCCGCCGTTGCGCTCGTTATAAATTAAAGCTCTATATGCTTGACGCCTTTTTTGCCTGATTTGCGGTACAGCACGGCTTTTCTGCCTATTACTATTACGCACTCTGCGGAAAGGCGCCGTGCAAGCTCACGCCCGATATCCTGCGGATTGCCGTCCGCGTTTTCAAGGATATTGATTTTTATAAGCTCGCGACATTCAAGACAGTCTGAAAAGCCTGCAAGCATATTTTCGCCTATGCCCTCCTTGCCCACCTGACCTATCGGGGAAAGGTTTGCGGCAAGGCTTTTTAATTTACTGCGCTGTTTGGAAGTTAACATCTATTTCTCCTTTGTGCTTGGGAACTAATTTACAAAATCAAATTCGACGTCGCCGATGGATACGACGTCGTTTTCCTTTATTCCCATTTCTTTAAGTCGGGATATAACCCCCTTCTCCCTTAATATCTTCTGGAAGTACGCCATACTGTCAGGGTCGTTCAACGCGACGTTGCGGCAAAGCATATCAACGAGATCACCGACAACGACGTAAATTTCGCCGTCTTTATAAATTTCAAAGCCCAAGTCGCCTGATTTTGTGTAAGTGAAGCTTTCGTCGCTTTCCATTCTTTTAACCGGCGGAAGAGATGACAGCACTTCGAATACGCCTTCGATAAGCTCGCGCGTGCCGTCGCCGCTGACGGCGGTTATGGGGAAGATTTTATATTTTTTGGAATACTTTTTTTTAAAGGCTTTCAGATTTTCTTCCGCGCCGTATACGTCGCATTTATTGAGCGCGATAATCTGCGGAAGCTTGGATAGCGGTTTGCTGTACGCGGAAAGCTCCGCATTGATTTTTTTGAAGTCTTCAACGGGATCGCGACCTTCCGCGCCTGAAATATCCACGACGTGCAAAAGCATACGCGTGCGTTCTATATGGCGCAAAAAGTCATGTCCCAAGCCTGCGCCGTCCGCCGCACCCTCGATAAGCCCGGGAATATCTGCGGCAACGAAGCTGTTTTCATAGTATCTGACCACGCCTAAGTTGGGCGAAAGTGTTGTGAAATGGTAGTTTGCGATTTTGGGGCGTGCCGCCGAAATTTTGGAAAGCAGCGTAGATTTGCCGACGTTCGGAAAGCCGATAATTCCAACGTCCGCAATAACTTTGAGCTCCAAAATGAGCGTGTGCGGCTCGGTTTTTTCGCCCTTTTGCGCAAAGTTTGGCGCGTGTCTTCTTGCGGTGGTAAATCGGACGTTGCCTTTGCCGCCGCGACCGCCTTCGGCTATCAGCTTTTTATCGCCGTCTTCAAACATATCGCAAATGACGGTATCTGTTTCCGCGTCCTTTACGACCGTACCGACGGGCACCTTTATTATCATATCCGCGCCGGATTTGCCGAAGCACTTATTCGTGCCGCCGCGTTCGCCGTTGCCTGCAAAATATTTTGAGGTATAGCGGAAAGAAAGCAAGTCGCCGACGCTTCCGCTTGCAGTGATATATACGCCGCCGCCGTTACCGCCGTCGCCGCCGTCGGGTCCGCACGCCGGTTTGCCCTTGTAGGATTTGAACGAGTTCATACCGTCGCCGCCGTCGCCCGATTTAATTGTGATTTTTACCTTATCGGTAAATATATTTTTATCCGGCATAGTATACCTTTAGTTTAAAATTTGCGATAGTAGCTGCGCGTTGTCCGCTGTTTCTTTAAAGAGTTTTAGAACTGCCGCAAAGCCATGCTTTTCACACACCGAACGCAGCGTATCAGCGCATTTGATTTCATCATCCGACAAAAGTTTTTCATCGCGCAAAGTTCTTGACGAGAGAATATCTACAGGCGGATAAATACGCGCCGAGGAAAGCTCCGCCGAAAGAATTAAGCGCATATTTACTACGCTTTGCAAGCTTGCGCAAAGCGTTGCTTCAAGCTCGCCGCCGTCAGAGGGAAGCGTTGCGATGACCGTGAGCGAACCGCCACACTTCACGTTGCGTGCGGCAGAGAGAAAGCTTTTGGCTTCCTCCACCGCTTGCGGCAAAGTCGTACCGTTTAAAATTTGCGAGCGTGCGTATTCGCATAAGCCGTCTATCAAAAGCACCGTATCGTGCGAACATTCGGTTAAGCGTTTTGCATATTCCGAAACGAATTTCGCCGTGTGAATATCTTCGGCGTGCGCTGCGCAATAAAAAACCTCCGCGCCGTCAAGTCCACTTGTGAAATCGGAAATTTCTTCGGGACGGGAATTTATTAAAAGCGTTAAAACTTTCAAGCCGCCGGACTTTAAGCCGAGCGCAATATTCTTCAAAAGCGTAGTTTTACCCGTGCCGTGCGGAGAAAGAATAATTCCGCGCTGACCTGCGCCAATCGGACAAATTAAATCTATTATTCTGCCTGCCGTGCCGCCGTCTTCCGAAAGAGTTAAGCGACGGTCGGGATACACGGGAATTAAGCCGTCGAAATCCGCTCTGTTTTCCAACGCCTCGGGCTGGGCGCCGTTGACTGCCGATACAGACATCAACCCAGCAATCGCAACGCCTTGCTTGCGCTTCGCCGTACCGGAAACCTTATCTCCCACCCGCAATTTAAAGCGTTTGACAAACGTTTCGTTGACGAACACGTCGCCGCAGCTTTTACCGCGCATAAAGAAATTGCCGTCTTGTTTTACCAGAATACCCGAAGCGGAAAATTCTTCCGCATCCGCGCCGCTTGCCACGCTAAGCTGCGCAGAAGCGGTATCGCCTTGGATCTGCTTTGCCACAAGGCACTGCGCGCGGCAGGAGAATACTTCGCTTACGAGTTTGTTATCGTAGCTTTCCGAAGGCGTTCTGCCGACGGTTGAGGGCGCGGCGGGGTCTGCATTGCCTGCTGCGATTTCAAGTATGCCCGAAACCAGCCTTTCCTTTTTACCTGTTGTAGGCTGCGGAACGCCGACCTGACGGGCTATCTGGCGGACCTCGAAAATATTTCTGCCGTTGAGCTTATTTTTTAATTTTTCAAGAAGCGGATTTTCAGTCATCGTGCCGCCTCCTGAGAACGACGACTTTGGTATCGCCGTCAAGATAGTTGCGCACGACTTCCAGTTCGCTGCCGTCGGCTTCCTCTATACAGTCGCCATCGAAAAGTCCCAAAAAGTCGTCAACCTTATCAATATCTAGTTTACAGCCCTTATCGCGGTAGTGCATAGGAATAACGACGTCAGGCATAATTCTGTCTACGTATTCCTTTGCCATTTCCGCGTCGATAGTATAATTACCGCCGACAGGAATTAACAATACGTTGACGGGAAGAATTAAATCGATAAGCTCGGACGAGCAGGCTTCGCCCAAGTCGCCCAAATGGCATACGTCAATTCCGTCCATACGGAATTTGAAAATGACGTTTTCGCCGCGCGCCTTACCGCGCTGACCGTCGTGGAAGCTTTTAATCGCGTTGATTTCAACCCCCGATAAATCGCGGCAGCATTCGCCTTCGATAATTTCGGGATTGCCGTCCACGGCTTTTAAATTGTCGTGGTCGTAATGGTGGTGCGAAATTGTAACCGCGTCCGCTGAAACGGAGGGCATTTCATATCCGATAGTCGGGTCGAACGGGTCGCAGACTATGGAAGTGCCCGTGCTTTCAGTTAACTTAAAGCACGAGTGTCCGAGATATTCTATCTTCATTTTTTCTCCTGTCAGACGAGCGCGGCTATAAACGTTAAGTAAGTTTTTTCACCGTCTACCCGACTGATATATTCAAGCGAAATTTTAATTCCGCCTTTTCCCTTTGTAAGTGTAAGTTTTTGGGTCAGAATTTCAAATCCGCCGCAAAAACCGTTCATACCTATTTCACACAGCGTTGTTTCGCCTTGCGAAAAGGTCATAAAAATATTCTGACTGCCTGTACGCTTTTGTGTGACCGTATTATCCGTTACGGTTAGTGTGCAAAAATCACCGTCGAGCGAATAAGTTACTTCATATCCGTCAGGCAGAAAATCAATTAATCCTTCCGATGATACGCGGCTATCAAAGTCCGCCGATGAAGATATTATAGTCACTTTGCAGTTCAAGGCTTTTTTGCCTTTAAAATCATTATAGCACATATTTTAAAAATTTACTTCAATTTCCGTACGAAAATATCCGGACGGGGCTGAAAATTTTTACCGCTTTCAAAACGCTGTCTACCGTCCTTTAAAACGGCTGTCAGTTTTTCCGCGTTCCCCTCGTCTAACGCTTGTTTGATTTCGGTCAGTGAAGATATAAGTGAGCCGATTTTTTCTGAAAGATTATTGGCGTTTTCAAGATACAGGGAAGCCCATACGTTTTCGTCAACTCCCGCTATTCTCGTCATATCCTGAAAGCTGCCGCCGGTAAAGCCTATACAGCTTTCTATTTCACCGTCCTTGACGTAGGCGTTAGAAACTACGTGCGCAAGCTGTGACGTGTAAGCGATTTTTTCGTCGTGCGTTCCGGCGGAGCATTCAATCAAATACTTAAAGCCCATATCTTCCGCAAGCGTGCACATTTCTTCAAATGCGGCGGCGTCGGTTTTATCGCACCGCGTTAAAATTATATTTGCGCCGTCGAAAAGCGTTGCTGAAGCATTCTGAACGCCCGAAACCTCCTTACCTGCCATCGGGTGACAGCCGACGTAGCGAAAATTGCGCTTTTGCTTATACACGGCTTTTTCAATCGGCTCTTTAACGCCGCAGATATCTGAAACGATTGCTCCGTCTTTAAATGCGTTATTATTTATAAATTCAACCGTTGCTTTTGGCGGCAGAGCAACGTACACTACGTCATAATCCGTAAACGACTGTGCGGCTTCGTCTATTACGCCGTTTTTAAGCGCATAATCGAGAGGTTGCTTTGAGCGGTTCCAGCCTGCAACCCTGTAACCCGCACGCTTTAACGCAAGGCAGACAGAGCCGCCTATTATTCCAAGTCCCGCAACGCAGATTTTCATAATATATCCTTATTTATGAGCGAATTTTATCCATTATAACACAGTACGGCGGTTTATTCAATTATTTTCGCAACAAAAACTGCGGCAGCTGAAAGCCGCCGCAGTAAAAGGAGAAAATATTGATTTTACTTTAAACCTTCGTCAAAGTAATGTTTAAAGTTCCGCTAGTGGTACCACCGTTTGCAAACACTAAAACATCGCCTTTTTTCAAATCCAACGTTATATTCCAAGTATTGCGCGACGCTTGCACGGAATACGTTGCGCCGTTCATCGTTGCCGTCTGCGGAAACTGGAAATATGCTTCTGCCGCCCCGTTTGTAAAGTTACCGTTACTTTCGAAGTAATCGGTATAATCGGTGCTTGTGTTCTTACCGAAACAAACTACGCCGCCTTGCATTAGGTTCATTGGTATAACAACGCTCAGTTTATAGGTACCTTCCTCGATATCGCCGACTTCGATAACGGCAACGCCGCTTGAAGTCACTCCGTTGTTAACGGCTTTCGCAGGGAAGCTGAGGCTATTCAAAGGACTGTCGGTAGTAATTTTAGGCAATTCAACCGCTTCACCGATAGTTACGGTTACGGCACCCGTTTTATTATTTTTAAACGCAAATATAATTTTATCGTCCTTTGTGGCTTGGAAATTTACGGTTTTATTTCCGTCAATGATAAAATCTTCATTATTCATAAGAACTTCTACGCCTTCCGGAACGGTCATCGAATATTTTTTGGTTTCAGTAGGAACAAATTCATACTCGTCAATAAACATTGCGTCCGCCTCGGTTATCATTACCATATTCGTACCGACTTTGAGCACGGGTTCCGATTCTACGTTGACAGTAAATTCAGCAGTATCGACGACTAACGTAATCCATTCGCCTTTTGTCATATTTACGGTTACGCTGTTAGCCGGCGGCTGCGTCGAGTCTGCAACTTCAAATTTATTATATGCGGCTACGGACGTTTGCCAGCCGTTACTATAAACTACGCTGTTAACTTTTGTTCCCGTTAATATATAAATTATTTGTGAAATGCTTGAGCCGTCGCTAATTTTAAATGTATAAGTCGCGTCGGCATCTGCTATATAAGTTGCAACATACATATCTCCGTTTGTTGCATTCGTTACACCAGTAGCGTTAACCGAATTGAATCCGAAATCCAAAAGCATTCCTCTGCGCGAAAATGAAAATACCGAAGTTACTTGATTCGTTCCCTCTGCATCTTTAAATAATTTACCGCATACTTCACATTCGTGGTAATTCATATTTTTAAAAGTTACATTACTGTTATCAGGATACTTGACGGTTTTAGAATTGGTGTTGTCCGCAACCTTGGTAAGTTTATGGGCGCTTACGGGTATTACTATCTCGGTGAGATTGGAAAATTCTTCACTGCCGTCCGCATCCTTGTATTGCTTTCCGCAATCGCCGCAGCTGTAATAGTCCTCTCGCCCTTGCAATTCGCAGGTGGCCGCCCAACCGTCTTGTTTTTTTAGAACATCATGTCCGTCTGGATTTAACGGCAACTCCGCGTCAAAAGTCACGCTTACGCCGTCATTTTCATATACATACGTAGCAGTACCGTTTACAGTACACGTTGACGGTGTTGAAACGTTCACAGTATACGCCGAGTCGGATAGCATAGGAAGATTATATTGACTTTCTTCTGTGCCCGCGTCGCAGTCACCCGAGCCCGAACAAGTCCTCGTCGCCTTACCCTCGGCGGTTAAAGTAGGTTTGTTTGCCGATTCGACCGTCCAGTTTCCCCATGAGTGTTCGTGTTCAGGAACAACAGGCCCCGAAATATCCTTATAACCGCAGACCGAGCAAGCTCCGTCATCACCGTTGGTATCGTGCGCCGTCTTTTGAGTAACGTGCCCACTGTTATTCTCACAGACCTGATAATGTCCTTCCTTATCTGTATTTACGTATTTGCCGTTGACGTAATTGTGCGCTTGGGTATTTACCGGCGTTTCAACCGCGAACCTTACGTTCACACCGTCCGAATTATAAATATATTCTATTTCACCTACTGCCGAACAAGTCGCACTGTCTGCACTCTTTGAGTATGCATCGTTGGTAAGTACGGGAAGTGCGTGTTCTTTATCCTCCGCTTTTGCGTCGCAGTTACCCGAGCCCGAACAAGTCCTCGTTGCCTTACCTCCTGCAGTTAACGTAGGTTTATCTGCCGATTCGACCGTCCAATTACTCCAAGTATGGCTGTGTGCGGCAGGCTGGTCATTGTCCTCATTGCCACAGGCGGCAAAAGCCGTTGCACAAGAGAGCACCATAGCGCATGCAGTAAACGCAAGAAGCGCTTTTTTTGTTTTTTTCATTATTCTGCCTCCAAAAAATTAATACTGAATAGATTTTTTATGCGTTATTTGATAACGCATAACGGAGATATCCCCGTTGCCGCATTCACACCCTTGACGAATACTATGCAAGCATATTAAATTTGAATAAATTTTGCATAAATTCAAATATTTTAATAAATATATCATAAAATTATACACATATCAAGAGTTTATACAAAAATTTTGCATAATTATGTTTTGGTATAGCTATTAACACAGCTTATAGCTATATAAAATGAGTTTTGCACACAGACTTCAACAAACAAAAAAGAACGCTGCGTTGTATACAGCGTTCTTATTGGGTTAAATTGTTTGATAAGCCAATTGCTTAAACGTTTCCTCCGTAAATTAAATTGTTTTTAAAGAAGCTTTCAAACCAGTTGAGGGGGATTTTAACCGCCGTTCTATATTTGCAAGTAGCTATACAAACGTTTTCACAGTATATATTTACGTACTTATCATACATAGTATTATCCGTCTTTCCAAATTCCAAAACAAACTCTCCTTCAAGTTCGCTTTCTACCGGTACGGATATTAGCGAAACTATTATACTCCAATTCGACTCGCCGTCTTTAATATTCCATTTACCGTCAAGAGCGCCGCCGAGTTTTTTATCGTAAATAACGACATATTGGTTAATATAATAATTTTCCAAAATATCCTGCGAATTTAAGATGCCGTACACAAAACAACTGCGCTTACTGTCGTCAGCAGGGTTACCCGTTGGTTCGCCGAGATTAAGGATATAGCATTCCTTTTGGCAGAATTCTTTAAAATCGCTTTTATAATATTTAACAAATTCATAATAAGCATCAAGGTCGTGCGGAACATCCCAAAAATTAAAAGATTTATAAAAAGTATACCCATTAAAATCCGCCGAAATATAGTAAGGCTTTTCCGCAGTATATTCGGGATATTTTTTACAGCCGCCGAGCGGAATCAACGTCAATACACAAGCCACTAAAACTAATGAAGTTAAAATAATTTTTTTAAAACTTTTCATATCTATAGATTACCATAATACGCACTCATTGTCAATGTCTTCCTTTTTTTATATAACGTAAAAAAGCCTTGAGCATAACTCAAGGCTTTTTTATCAATAACTTAAATTTCGATAAGCTCATATTCGCGCGAGCCGACTTTAAGCTCTGCCGCGGCTTCGATGGTGTGAACGCCGTTGCGGCTTTCTACCCTTTCCAAAAAGTGCTTCTGCCCCTTGTCGTCTTTGGCGGCGTAGACTAAATCAATGCACGCTTGATCAATAGCGACGGGGTCGTCGGAAATAAGAATACCAATGTCCTTCATGCAGGGGTCTTCAGCAACGGCGCAGCAGTCGCAGTCGACCGCCATATTTTTCATAACGTTGATATACACCGCGTTGCCCTTGAAGTATTCAACAATAGAAAGCGCGGCATCCGCCATAGATTCCAAAAACGAGTCGTGGTCGGAAGTCCAGATTTCCTTAGGATTGCCTGCGCCGTGGATATACGCTTTGCCGTAGGACGAGGCAATGCCGATAGAAAGCTGTTTGATTGCGCCGCCGTAGCCGCCCATAGGGTGACCTTTGAAATGCGACAAAACTAGCAGAGAATTATAATTTACAAGGTTTTTGCCGACGTAGTTCTTTTTTATCACCTTGCCTTTGGGAATATCCAGAACGAGGTCGGGACCTTCCGCATCCATTAAGTCCACGGAGAAATTTTCGCTCCAGCCGTGAAGCTTCAAGGTTTTAAGGTGTTTTGCCGTGGTATTTCGCGCACCCTCGTAAGCGGTGTTACACTCCACTACCGTGCCGCCGACACTATCTATAACGGGCTTCCAGAAGTCGGGTTTTAAAAAGTTCTGGTTTCCGACTTCGCCCGAATGTACTTTAACGGCTACCTTGCCAGTAAGATTTTTATTGAGTTTTGAATAAAGCTCCGCTACCTTTTCTGGTGTGATTTCCCTTGAAAAATATACTTTCGGTTTCATAAAATTTGCTTCCCCCTTTTTGGTTTAATTCTAACAGATGCGGCGGAGATTGTCAACACGGCATTAATTTAAGGCGGTAAGCCGTACAAAATTCGACCGTGCTTTATAACTTAATTTCATTGACAATTTTTTCCTTTTAAACTATAATAAATTGGTAAAAAAATATTTATTTAAAGGAGCTTTATTTTCTATGAACAAGATGTCCGTAAAAGACCTTAAAGATTTACACGGCAAAAAAGTACTTGTACGCTGCGATTTCAACGTACCTATGAAGGACGGAGTTATCACCGACGAGAACAGAATACAGGGTGCGCTGCCCACAATTAAATACCTTTTGGAAAACGGCGCTAAGGTTACGCTTTGCTCGCACATGGGCAAGCCCCACTCCATTTTCTCAAACGAAGTAAAGCTTAACAAAAAGGACCAGAAAAAGGTTGACGCAGGCGAAACCACGAAGGAAGCCGTTATCGAAAAGGCGAAAAAGGACGAGCCGAAAAAGCTTACGCTTGCGCCCGTTGCTAAAAGACTTGCCGAGCTTTTGGGCGGCAAAGTAAGTTTTGCAACCGACGTTATCGGCGCGGACGCAAAGGCTAAGCGCGACAACTTAAAGTGCGGCGAAGCCGTTCTGCTTGAAAATCTGCGCTTCCACTGGGAAGAAGAAAAGAAAGACGAAGCGTTCTGCAAGGCGCTTGCTTACGACGCTGATATTTACGTAAACGACGCGTTCGGCACGGCGCACCGCTCCCACGCTTCCACCGCGGCTATCGTTGAGTACGGCATTATAAAAACTGCGGTTTGCGGTTTCCTTATCGAAAAAGAGCTTGAAGTCATGGCTGACACTCTGGAAAACCCTAAGCGCCCGTTCGTTGCGATTTTGGGCGGCGCGAAGGTTGCGGATAAGCTGAACGTAATTTCCAACCTTTTAGAAAAGTGCGATACTCTTATAATCGGCGGCGGCATGGCTTACACCTTCCTTAAAGCTAAGGGATACGAAATAGGCACCTCACTCCTCGACGAAGAAAAAATAGATTACTGCAAGGAAATGCTTGAAAAGGCCAAAAAAGCAGGTAAGGAAATTTTACTGCCCGTTGATACGGTTGTGACAACGCACTTCCCCGAGCCTATAGACGAGAAGATTGACGTTGAAACCGTGCCTTCCGACAAGATACCTTCAGACAAAATGGGTATGGATATCGGCGAAAAGACGAGAAAGCTTTACGCAGACAAAGTCGCTTCCGCAAAAGCCGTTATCTGGAACGGACCTATGGGCGTGTTCGAAAACCCCACTCTTGCAAAGGGCACGATAGCGGTTGCACAGGCACTCGCTGACGTTTACGGCAAATGCACCACCATTATCGGCGGCGGAGATTCGGCGGCTGCCGTTCAGCAGCTCGGCTTTGCGGATAAGGTTACCCACATTTCAACCGGCGGAGGCGCTTCCCTTGAGCTTTTCGAAGGCAAGACCCTGCCCGGCATTGCGTGCTTAAACGAGAAAAAATAATTTTAATAAGGTGGATTTATGTCAAGAAAACCTTTCATTGCCGGCAACTGGAAAATGAATATGACGGTTGCGACCGGTACGAAGCTTATAACAGACCTTAAACCCTTGGTTAAAGAAGCAAAGTGCGATATTTGCCTTTGCGTACCTGCAATTTTAATTCCCGCTATGGTGAAAGCCGCAAAAGGCTCTAAAATTAAAATCGGCGCGGAAAACGTGCATTTTGCCGACCACGGCGCGTATACAGGCGAAATTTCCGCGGAAATGCTTAAAGACTACGGCGTTAAATACGTTATTATAGGTCACAGCGAAAGAAGACAGTACTTCGGCGAAAACAACGACACCGTAAATCAGCGCACCCTCACCGCGCTTAAAAACGAGCTTACCCCTATCGTTTGCATTGGCGAAACACTTTCCGAGCGCACAGCCGGCGAAACCGAAAAGGTGCTTACGCGCCAAATAGAATTCGGCTTGCACGGCGTTGAGGACGTTAAGCAGGTTGTAATTGCTTACGAACCCGTTTGGGCTATAGGCACGGGACAGACCGCAACCGACGAACAGGCGCAAGAAACAATTAAATTTATAAGAAAGAAGCTTGGAAAAATGTTCTGCGTGAAGGACGCGAACAGAGTTAGAATTCTCTACGGCGGAAGCATGAACGCAGGCAACTGCAAGGGGCTTATGGCTCAGCCCGATATCGACGGCGGACTTATAGGCGGAGCTTCCTTAAAGCTTGATTTTGCCAAAATAGTTAATTACGAAAAATAAAACGGTTTATAAATAATGCGGCTTGCAGAACCTGCAAGCCGCATTATTTTATGCCGAAAACTAAACGCCGCTTTTTAAAAACTTTGCAAAGCGCAAAAGCTCCTTTTTCTCCCCTTCCCCGAAAGATCGGTATAAATTGAGCAAAGATTTTTCTTCCTCGGACAAGTCGCTGTCAATATTGATATTCCCGTAGTCGTCCTCTCTGCCCAAAAGATAGTCCGCAGAACAGCCGAAGCAGTCGGAAAGCGCAATTATAAACCTTGCAGTAGGCTCGCTGCTGCCCTTTTCCCAATAGTCCACCGCTTTCTGGCTTGAACCTATTTTCTGCGCCAAAGCCTTTTGGCTCAGGTTGTGTTCCGTCCTCATCGATTTTAGTCTAAGCATTTTATTTCTCCGTTATAATAAATTTATTATAAAAAATATTTCTTAAATTCGCTTGACAAAGAAATTTATTGCTACTATACTTAATTATGTTCAAGAAATAATTTTCTTATAATAAACTACAGGAGAAAGAAAAAAATGAACTATGCAGAAAAAAATCTGAACAGGAACGAGCAAATCGTATTCCAAGCAAAAAAGAGTTTTTTGGCGGTCGTGCCCTCACTCATCTGGTGTATCGTGTTGCTTGCAGGCGTAATCGTAGGCACAGTGTATCTTGGCAAGATTGACGGCGACAGCGCTAAACAGGCTGTAAGCATTGTAACGATCGTGCTATGGGTAATTTGGGCGCTTTGCGGAGTTTTGCCCGTGATTTTTAAAATTATTAACCTTGCATGCAGTTGTCTGTGCATTACCAACAAAAGAGTTATCGGTAAAATCGGCGTACTGAGAATTCATACACTTGACTATCCTATTGATAAAGTTGACAACGTTTCCTTAAAAGCCGGAGCATTGGGCAACCTGTTCCACTACCATACGGTATCCGTACTTGGCGGAGGCGGCGGCGACGCGGAAATTAAGTTTATAGGAATTTCTAACGCGACGCAATTTAAAAACTCTATAACCGAAGCTGTTGAAAGGCACGCAGACGAAGCGAGAAAAGCACAAGCCGAAGAAATTGCACGCGCAATGTCCGGCAGCAAATAATAGCTTGAATTACAGAAAGTTCCGAAAAAAAATTTTCGGAACTTTTTTATTTCCGCAAAGGCAACGCTTGCCTATTTCCGCCGTTAGCGGTATAATTATTAAAAAGTTTACTAACGGAGCATGAAATGAAAAAAATTCCTTATGCGATAATTATAATGGACGGTTACGGGCTTGCGCCTGCCGGCGAGGGAAACGCCATTTCCTTAAACGGCAGTAAGAACGTAAACGCGCTTATGAAGGAGTACCCTTCCGCCACCCTCGGCGCAAGCGGAATGAGCGTGGGACTGCCCGACGGACAAATGGGCAACAGTGAAGTCGGACACCTGAATATGGGCGCCGGCAGAATAGTCTACCAAGATTTGACCAAGATTACAAAAGCCATAAACGACGGTGATTTTTTTGAAAACCACGCGCTTATAAAAGCAATGGACGGCGCGAAGAAAAACGGTAAAAAGCTGCACTGCTACGGGCTTTTATCCGACGGCGGAGTTCACAGCCATATAACTCACGTTTACGCGCTTTTGAAAATGGCGAAAATGCGCGGTCTTGACGAAATTTACGTACACTGCTTTATGGACGGCAGAGACGTTTCCCCCACTTCGGGCGCAGGCTTTATACGCGCGCTTCAAGCCGAAATGAAAAAGATTGGCATCGGCAAGGTGGCTTCCGTTTGCGGAAGATACTACGCTATGGACAGGGACAACAACTGGGACAGGGTTGAAAAGGCTTACGATATGCTGACGCTAGGTGAGGGCGTAAAATGCGACGACCCTGCAAAGGCGGTTGAAGAAAGCTACGCCGCAGGCGTTACGGACGAATTTATTCTGCCTACAAAGGTTTATGAAAACGGCAAACCCATAGGACTTTTGGAAAAAGGCGACAGTGTTATCTGCTTCAACTTCCGCCCCGACAGGGCAAGACAGATTACGAGGGCGGTTTCCCAACAGCAATTTACCGTGCCCAAGGGAACGGCTTTTGAAAGAAAGACGGGCTTTTTGCAACCAAACTACGTTTGCTTTACCGTATACGACGCAGCTTTCGAGGGTGTGGAAATCGCCTTCCCGAAAACTTCAATGGAAAACACGCTTGGCGAATACCTTGCAAAGCTCGGCAAAAAGCAGTTGAGAATTGCGGAAACCGAAAAATACGCGCACGTGACGTTCTTCTTCAACGGCGGCGTTGAACAGCCCAACGAAAACGAGGTGCGCGACCTCATCCCCTCCCCCAAGGTTGCAACCTACGATTTACAGCCTGAAATGAGCGCATACTCAGTTACCGACAAGGTTTTGGAGGAATTGGACAGCGGCGAATTTGACGTAGTGATTCTTAACTTTGCCAACTGCGATATGGTAGGACATACGGGCGTTATATCAGCGGCGGTTAAAGCCGTGGGAACGGTTGACGAGTGCGTTAAAAAGGTATTGGATAAAATACTTGCAATGGGTGGCGCAGCGCTTTTGACGGCAGACCACGGAAATGCTGATAAGCTTTTGGATACGGACGGCTCCACCTTTACGGCGCATACCACTAACCCCGTGCCTGTGGTACTCATTTCGGAGAAATATAAAAATGCGAAGCTGCGCACGGACGGCGTTTTAGCCGACCTTGCACCCACCCTTTTAACGGTTATGGGCTTACCCGTACCCGAAGAAATGACGGGAAAGAGTTTGATTAAATAACATTTTAATGCGGAGCGGGATTCTTCGCTGACGCTCAGAATGACAAAATAATAAATACACTAAAAGCGGCGGACGAATCGTCCGCCGCTTTTAGTGTGACAAAAACTTCAAATAAATGCATTGCTTTATGCAATTATATTATATCAACCCATTTTTGGGTTGTCAAGTCATTTTTGACTTAAAGATAATATAATATTGTTATGAAGTTCAGCGAAAGATTAAAAGAATTGCGAAGCGAAAAAGGAATAAGCCAAATGGAGCTATCTAAGTTGACTGGAATTAGTCAATCATCTATTGGGCGTTGGGAATTAGGACGCTCGGAACCTACAGCGTCCTCCTTGATTAAGCTTGCCGAATTTTTTGGTGAAAGCGTTGAATATTTGCTTGGTATAACTGATTAGTGTTTTTTAGGG